>CAZONZ010000054.1:0-15000 GCA_964581005.1 uncultured bacterium | reverse complement strand
TCACACGCCTTTATCGCTACCTAAAGCGAGAGTTTGACATCGAAGATCGGATCCGCTTAATCCGCGAAAAGATCTCGATCATCTCCCGCTCCAGTACATTTATTCTCAGTCGAATGGAAACCCAGCAGTCTCTACGGCTGGAATGGATCATCATTATCTTGATCTTTTCTGAGATCTTGATGGAGATCTTACGTATCGTGCGACCCTTTTAACCGACGGCTTGATCTAGTGCACTGGACGGATCTGGAACAATAGATCAATAGATCATCAATAGATCAATGGATCATGGATAAAACCTCTTTAGCCTCTATCCATTAGCCAAATCGACCTGTGATGTACTCTTCCGTTTCTGTCTGCTTCGGACGGTTAAAGATCACCTCAGTGTTGTCAAACTCCACCAGCTTCCCAAAGCGAGTCCCGGTATCGTCTAGCTCAGCATTGTAAAACGCGGTCAGATCGGATACCCGCGCGGCCTGCTGCATGTTGTGAGTCACGATAATAATTGTGTAGCGCTCCTTGAGATCCTTGATCAGCTCTTCAATCCGCAAGGTTGAGATCGGATCCAAGGCGGAACAGGGCTCGTCCATCAGGATCACTTCCGGCTGCATCGCAATGGTGCGGGCAATACAGAGGCGTTGCTGCTGTCCACCAGAGAGAGAAGTGCCCGGATCTTTGAGCTTGTCTTTGACCTCGTCCCAGATCGCGGCTTGCCGCAGGGATTGCTCAACCAGTTCGTCCAGATTGCCCTTAAAGCCAGCGATCCGAGGGCCATAGGCAACATTTTCAAAGATCGGTTTGGGAAAAGGATTGGGCTTTTGGAAGACCATCCCGATCCGGCGACGGACCTCAACTGCATCTACTTCAGGAGCATAGAGATCATAGTCGTAGAACGTCACCAACCCCTGAACTCGTGCACTGGCCACCAGATCATTCATCCGATTGAAGCAGCGCAGGATCGTACTTTTGCCACAGCCGGACGGACCGATGAAAGCAGTCACCTTCTGCTTCTGGATCTGGATTGAGACACCCCGAACCGCGTGAAAGCTACCGTAGAAAACACTCACGTCCTGGGCTGCCAACACAACATTGCTGTTCGACTTGCCATTTGAAGATGACGCCTGCATAGTTGATCCACCCCTAACCCAACAACATCAGAAGACTCGGAAGATATCGTACCAGAGCAGATTGCCTCATTGACTAAGGTCCGTCCAGATCCGTAACACCCTCAGGGTAGACAATCCGGTTAGTAACGCTGCTCAAACTTGTTACGCACATAGATCGCCGTTGTATTCAAGAAAACGAGAACCACTAACAGGATAATAATACCCGCAGCAGCCAGTTGCTTGAACTCTGCTTGAGGTTGTGAGATCGAGAAGTAAATTTGCAGAGGTAGCACCACAAATCGTTGGAATATGCTGGGATCACGGGTTACAAACACTAATCCCCCGACCACCAGCAGTGAAGCTGAGTCACCAATCGCCCGTGATACCGCAATGATGACTCCGGTTAAGATCCCTGGAATCGAATAGGGCAGCACATGGTTTGAGATCGTCTGCCACTTGGTGGCTCCCACTCCATACGAGGCTTCCCGCATCGACAGAGGTACCGATCGAATGGCTTCCCGTGCCGCCACAATGATCACCGGCAGGATCACCAATGACATGGTGCAAGCACCGGCCAGAACCGTTGGGCCAAAGTTCAGCAAGCGGACAAACAAGCCCAAGCCCAAGACCCCGTAGATTACAGAAGGAACACCAGCCAGGTTGGCAACGTTCAGCTCCAGCACTTCGGTTAAACGATTCTTAGGAGCATACTCTTCCAAATACACTGCTGATCCAACTCCTAGAGGAACAGCAATGAGCAGAGTGAGAATCGTCACCCAGAGAGTTCCCAAGATCGCAGCTCGAAACCCAGCTGTTTCCGGATTTAACTGGGAACCGTATTGGGTAATGGCATTCAAATCTAGGCGGGGAAAACCATCCACCAGCACACGTAACATCAACAGGGCTAGCAGCACCAAGCCAGCCAGGGTGCCAGCCAAGCAGATCATTTCAAAGATCTTGCCATTGCGATTGCGCGTGGCGAGAGCAGGATGAAACGCGGAGTCAGAGGCAGCATCAAACTGGGGATTGAGAGTTGTCATGGCTCTATTCGTAAACGTTCCGGATCCGAGACGAAATCACACGGCTAATCATGTTCAAGGATAGCGTGATCCCAAACAAAAGCATACCGACAGCAAACAAGGTCACGTACTGAATACTACCGAACGGGGAGTCTCCCAAACTGACCTGGGCAATGTAGGCAGTCATGGTGGCCATCGATTGGAGTGGGTTCACGATCGAACCTAAAACACCGAAAAAGCCATCACCATAGGAAACAGGCTGTTGACCTGCCGCGACCGTTACGATCATGGTTTCGCCCACAGCTCGTGAAATCCCCAGAATGATTGAGGCTGCGATCCCTGAAATAGCGGCTGGAAAGACAACCTTCAGGGCTACTTCCATCTTGGTTGCCCCTAACGCATAAGCACCATTGTGAAGCGCCTGAGGGACGGCGTTGATCGAGTCCAAACTGATCGAGCCTACCGTGGGCGTGATCATCACTCCCATCATCAACCCTGCACTCAACACATTGAAGATCGGGGTTTGAGGAAAGATCAACTGGATGACTGGAGTGATGTAGGACAGGGCAAAAAAGCCATAGACCACAGTCGGGATCCCAGCCAATACCTCGACCATTGGACGTAAGATGCTAGCCAGGTTACGAGGGGCGTAAATCCCCAAGTAGAGGGCTGTCAATAACCCCAAGGGGATCGCCACACACATGGCTACGGAGGCGATCAGAAAGGTTCCATTGACTAGGGGCCAGACTCCGAACCGCTTACTGCCAAACAAAGGCGTCCAACGGGTATCTAAGAAGAACCGAGACAATGCAGTCGTGATCGTATCCCACCAAGAAACCGACTCTAACTGCACTTCATAAGCTTGCTGCAGCACTTCCGGTTCCACTCCCAGCCCTGTGAAGGAGCCGGTGCCTTCGGCCAATCGTCGGATGGTGACTTCACGATCATCAACCGATCGACTGATCAACTCGTTGAGGGTGCTGCTGTCCAAGTTCGCTTGTTCCCCCAATTGCCGGACCGCTTTGGTCAAGGCCGAAATTTTCTCAAAGGTTTCGTGTGTAAAAAATTCAAAGGCCGTCTCCAGCAAAATGAAGACAATGCCAACGGTCACCAAGATTGAGAAGGCTGCACAGGCCAGCATCACCAGCCGAATCGCCGTCTCAAACTGATTCCGAGCTGAGTTGAAGTGAAGGGCTTCAGAAACAGTTGTTTGATCAAGTAGAGCCTTTTCCATAAATAGGGCCGCTGTCAAAGTACGTCAGAATTGCAACGGGTTGGGTCAGTCAGACTAGGACTTCAGAGAAGGAGCCTGCTCAGATACTAAGGATAGGGCACAAACCTAATTTAGGCGTTAACCCTAGGTTAATCCTCAGGTGATCCAAGCAGGCTCAAACTCAACTGGAGGTCAATCCCAAGTCAGCCAAGGGATCTACCAAATTTAGTTGAAGATCTCTTCGATCGAGGTACCAGGCTCAACACCTGTGAACACGGAGCCAGTCACGACGTTGGCAACGCGATTCATCGCACGCTCATAGATCTCTTCGGGCAGAGAAATGTAGCCAACTTCAGCAGCGGATGCACCTTTGTCTGCCAGGAAGAAGTCGATGTAGGAACGCACTTCGGGGCGAGCCAGAGAGGTGGCCTTGACATAGACAAACAGAGGACGAGACAGAGGAGCGTAGGTGCCATCCTTCACGGTTTCGGTGGAAGGAGCCACACAGCCGTTACCCCCATCCACGGCAACTACGTTCAGCTGATCGGCGTTCTCTTCGTAGTAGGCCAGACCGAAGAAGCCCAATGCACCGGGAGTTCCAGCTACACCGGTCACGATGATGTTGTCATCTTCGCTAGGGGTAAAGTCAGCGCGGATGTCATCTTCGTCCAGGATCGCTTCGGAGAAGTAGTCAAAGGTACCGGAATCGGTTCCAGGACCAAACAGGGTCAGAGGCTGGCCAGGGAAGCCACCCTCAAGGGCATCCCAGGAGTTGATTTCGCCTTCAGCTTCAGAATTCCACATGGTGTTGAGTTGCTCAACGGTCAAGCACTCAGCCCAATCGGTTTGCTTACCAACCACAACCGCCAGACCATCAAATGCCACAGGCAGCTCAACGAAGTTGATCCCGTTCTCAGCGCAGGTATCGATCTCACTCTGCTTGATGGGGCGAGAAGCGTTGGACACATCCGTCTCACCCACGCAGAACTTCTTGAAGCCACCACCGGAACCGCTGGTTGCAACGGAGACACTGATATCTGGATTTTCGTCTTGGAAACGCTCAGCGATCGCAATGGCAATCGGAGCCACGGTGCTGGATCCATCGACCACAACTTGATTGTCTTGGGCCAGGACATCGCCAGCGCTGAAGGTTAAGACAGTGGCTGTTGCCAGCAGCACGGATTGGGAGACTTGCATGAAACGCATGAGTTTTGCTCCTTGGTTGAAATAGCTCGTTCCGCTTGGACCGATCCTGTGTGATCCGGATCAGTCCCGATACACTCCTTCCTGGACTGCTGAGTTGCCAAAAGGTTCCCAAAGAGCAACTGCCGATCCGGCTGGGCTATTGACCCGTGTTTGTACTCCGTTGCTGAATCCGTTGCTGAATCCGTCACCTCACTTCGATCCAGTCTATGAACAGCAACATCCTTTAGCGTTGATCTTCATCCTGATCAGGAGTTGACTCCTCAGTTCGGAAAAACGCCTCATCTTCTGTGATCGATCCTTCAACTAAGGAACTGACTTGGACCTGGATCGCTTCGTGATAGAGATAGGCCATATCCAGAGCTTCCAGAGTGGCCCGGATATGAGTGCGCAGGGGTTGGTTGCCGATCGATTGGATCAAGTCTGGTAGATCGAGCTGAGGATCCCAAGCATAGGCGGTGCGATGGAGATCAACCAGTTTGGAGAGAAAGCGGAGTAGATCGGCTTGATCCAGAGGCTTGAGGGTGGGGCAATGGGGACTGATGGCCTTCTCAAAAAAGGTCTTCATCTCCGCCTCAACCGTCTCCCCTAACCGTTCCTTGGCTAGAGCTGGGATCATCATGCGATCACTTTTCGCCGTGGGTACGTGAGTTCCGCGAAACCAAAGATCGTTGCGTAGACTCGATGCCACCACTCCAACGGTATAAATCGGATAGTTCAGATCATGGGACCAGTTGAGCAACCAGTGCAGATTTCGATACGCCTGGAGACGGCTCACTCGGCCCAACCGCCCAATCAGCTCCACCTCATCGATCAAGATCACCCACCCTTTGTAGCCACATAACTGAATGGCATCAGCCATAACTCCAAAGTAGGCACTGCCATGTTGAGTCACCCGAAATCCGATCTCAAATTTAGGCAGGGCTTGGCCACGGCTAGCCCGATGGATCCGTTTCAGTTCGGGCATGGCTAGACGAGTCCCCATCAGATCGCCAAACAGCAATTCCTGTTCTTCGCCAGTGGTGTAGAGAGTATCTTCCAGGATGATCGCGGGCAGAGGATGAGCGTAGCGATCCGGTTGCGTGAGCGGACTATCGGCTAAATGACTGGATGTTTGATGGCTAAAGGCGCGCCCAATCCCATAGGTTTTGGAGTCTGGGATCCGGATCACGGCAGCGGCTCGACCGTAAAAGTTGAAGAGATGGTGACAGGAGATCTCTCGGCTCAGGGCAACTCGACTCACGCCAAACCCCAATTCCAGCGCTAGATGCTCGATCGTTGTCAAGGCATGGGTTTTCCCCTGACCATACGGCCCCCAAACTAAGCGACCTTCAGGCTGCTGACCCGCTGCAAACTGGTTCAGATCATGGCGAATCAAGTTGGTTAACTCCACCCGCAGATCTGGCAACGATTGGGCCGAAAGCCGCGTTGGGATCCCAGCTCGCAGGGATTCGATCACAGCAATAGCACGGCGGCGATGGGCATCATAGCGTTGCATGTCTGTCCCCCTCAAGATCTCGGTAAATACACACCCATAGGGCCAGTGAATCGCTTGTGATGATTGGGTGGAGTCCCTCAGAGATCGAATGATCAAGGCTGTCAACCCGCTTCGATCGCGCAATCGCGGAACCTCTCTGGCCTTAGTGTGACAGAATACCAATTTCTTAGCGTAGCTCAAGCTTGAATCGATTGATCCGATCGATCCTCTAGATCTTGGGGATGAGCCGATTTAGGGATCAAAAAAAGGAAGCCTCATCCTCCTGAAGGTGCTGCTTCCTTTAGATCTATTCGTTAGTGATTGGCCAGTGCTTGGATTAAGCCCTTGTCGGGGCACCGATCCATCCGATCGAGAGCTCTAAGCCTGTCCTGAGATCCAAGCTGAGATCCAAACTGAGATCCAAACTGAGATCCAAACTGAGATCCAAACTGAGATCCAGACAGAGAGGCCGATCTAGACTTGAACCAAGCCGATAGGGCAAGCAACATGGGTTCCACCCAAGCCACAGTAGCCATTGGGATTCTTGGCTAGATATTGCTGGTGGTAGTCCTCAGCGTAGTAGAACTCTGGCGCATCCACAATCTCGGTGGTGATCGATCCGTATCCAGCTTTATTCAGCTGATCTTGATAGACAGTACGCGAAGCTTCCGCCAGTTTGCGCTGCGTCTCTGAGTAAACGTAGATCCCGGAGCGGTATTGGGTGCCTGTGTCATTGCCCTGCCGCATTCCCTGAGTTGGATCATGGCTTTCCCAGAAGGCTTTGAGCAGCGTTTCGTAGCTGATCTGGGTTGGATCGTAGACCACTCGGACGACTTCGTTGTGGCCGGTCATGCCTGTGCAGACTTCCTGGTAGGTGGGGTTGGGAGTGTGGCCTGCTGCGTAGCCCACTGAGGTTGAGTAGACTCCATCAAGAGTCCAGAATTTCCGCTCAGCTCCCCAAAAGCAGCCCATGCCAAACAAGGCTAGTTCCATCCCTTCCGGAAAGGGAGGTTGCAAGCGATTGCCGTTGACAGCGTGCTTCTCTGGCACTGGGATCGGGGTTGAGCGCCCTGGCAGTGCTTCCGCAGGAGTCGGCAGATCTAACTTTTTGAACAGTCCAAAGAGTCCCATAATGAAATGCTGAGTTGGTGTAATGAGGGCAAACGCTTGGTTGGCGTTGACTTATCAATAATTATTGCAAACCCATTCGACATCCTGGAGTCGGATCCCCACACTTCTGGATCCGTTAGATTCAACATTAACTCTAGTCTCATCAGAGACAGGATCAGCTCAAGCCCTTCAGCATATTTCAACAACACTCTCACCTCGTCTTAATCTGATGATGAGGATTCTACTGCCTGATCATAATCCCATTCGAGATCATCCATACTGGAAGGGGAGATAGTTTGGTGATCGTTGGTTCATTCTTCTCCGTTTGATACAGGATCGAGTTGCTATGGATACAAACGTTGATAGTCAGCTGGATTCCATTGATCTTTCACGGGCTGCAGCAATCATTGGCATGATCCTTTGCCATTTTGTCATCTATACAAGTTGTTTTGAACAAATGGATCATTTACAGTCACTATTGGGAAGGACAAGGGGCATCGACCTCCTTGCACTTCCGCTCCTATCCCCCCTCACCGCCAAACGCTATCGGGTTCTGGCGGGAGTACCTCGGAGGTTTGAGATGGCTTTGGATTCTAGGCAACTGAAGTTGCCCGTGTCGCTTTTCCTTCCCGGACTAAAGTCGCAGGGTTTCCAAACTCCTGGAGGTTTCGCATGACTCTTCCAGGGATCGGTACGTTTGTTAATGCCTTGACCATTGGACTGGGATCCGGCCTGGGTTGGATCGTGGGTCAGCGCTTCCCAGCCCGCTTTAGTGGGATCGTCTTGCAGGCGATGGGGTTACTGGTGGTTGTGATTGGGATCCAGATGGCCTTAACCGCACAGACCGCAGCTCAATCGATGATCGTGTTGGTTGCCTTGGTGAGTGGATCGGTGTTGGGGGAGTGGATCAATCTTGAGGCGAGATTGCAGCAGGTGGGCCAGCGCTTGGAAGCCTGGGTGACTCGCTATCTTGGTCCCAGCCCGGTTACGAAAGCCTTCACCACAGCCAGTATTATCTACGTGGTTGGGCCGCTCGCGATCCTGGGCTCTCTCCAAGATGGGATCCAACGGGATCCTTCACTACTGCTGATCAAATCGGCTTTGGACGGGTTAGCCTCGATTGCCTTCACCGCCAGTATGGGGATCGGGGTGATTTTTTCGATCGCTCCTGTGGTGATTTATCAAGGCTCGATCACCCTCTTAAGCCAACAGATCAGCGGCGATATCAGCACCGAGATGATCGAAGCGCTAACCGCAACGGGTGGGATCCTGGTCATGGGCGTAGGAACCAATTTACTGAACCTCTTCCCCCTTCGGCTTGCCAATATGCTGCCTGCTCTTTTGATCGTCAGTGTGATCGTAGGCTTCGTCCCCCTTTGGAATTGGCAACTTTAGATCGCTTTTAGATCGGTGACATCATGACTGAATTCCCCCTTCCCTTCACCCCAGATTGGATTTCGCCGCCTGGGGATACCATCGCTGACTTGCTAGAGGAACGCAACTGGACGCAAGCTCAATTGGCTGATCGAATGGGATATAGTACCAAACATATCAGCGACATGATCCACGGCAAGGTTCCAATTACCGAAGAGACCGCACTCAAACTGGAAACTGTTTTGGGAAGTACAGTAGGGTTTTGGCTGAGTCGGGAAGCCCAGTATCGAGCTCAACTTTTTCCATAAAGCTGCTCATCAGACATGGGAAGCTGGGGCAACCTTTGCAGAAATGATCAAATTCATCCAGGGATTGGGGTGGGTTGCTTGCAAATCGAGTGAGATCAACCCTCCTTTCTCGCTGATCTAATCCTACTCAGCGTTTTCCTGTTGATCCGATCGATGGGTATATCCCTGTTCGAAGGCAAAGCGGACCAGCTGGGCACGATTTTCAAGAGAAAGTTTGCTGAGAATATTCGTTAAGTGGGTTTGGACAGTGCGAGGGCTGATGAATAGCTTTTCGCCGATCTGTTTGTTGGTGGCTCCCTGGATCACTTCTCGAAAGACTCGTTCTTCAGCAGGCGTGAGTGGCAGTTCGATCGGTTGGGGAGGAGAGGCAGCATGGGTGGTCGCTTTCTGTTCCTGCTGCTGTTTCTGCATCAACCGCAAGATCTCGGCTTGGGTGCGGCGGGAGCGTTCGATCTGGGCTTCGATCTTGGCTACCAATTCGCGGGGCTCAAAGGGTTTGATGATGTAATCGTCTGCTCCCCATTCATAGCCCTGGACGCGATCTTCTACCTCTCCGCGTGAGGAGAGAAAGATAAAGGGGACGAGCTCTCCACCTGGTTGTTGACGAAGTTGACGGCAAAACTCGAAGCCATCCATCCCTGGCATCATCACATCCGAAACCACCATATCCGGCAGCTCCTGGGCAAACAACTTGAGCCCCTCGATCCCAGACGATCCGGTGCAAACCCGATAGCCTTCCTGGGTCAGATGGCGACTCAAAATTTTCAGAGAGATCGGATCATCGTCAATGATGAGGATACGCTTCATGACTACTCCTGAGAGTCCTCCTAGCTCACCGGCACTGGGCTGGCTGGCAGTTCGGGTCCACAACACAGACTCAACTGATCCAGGGGAACCATCCTGGCTGACTTAACCTGCATTATTAGTGTAGTGGCTTCTGGGAAACCGAGCCTAGTTTAGAGGGATGGCTTAAGAGCGTTTCTCGAACGAGGTTTGAAACGGATCACTGGATTCGAGCTTCATGCTGCGAAAATCAACTTGTTCGGTATAGCGGGCAAACTCCTCATTCGAGAGATTGGAGGTGACATAGTAGCCTGCTGAAACATCACTACTGAACACAATAATGTCACCATGACTCAGATCATGCGAATAACAGCGCTTGCCGTTGACCGTGATCCCATTGGTACTGCGCTTACCTTGTAGATTACCATCAATGATCCGAAACAAGTAATTGGCTGATCCAGGTAGGGGTACCCTTAACAGAATGGCGTGCTGGCGGGAGACAAAGCTAGAGTGCAACACAATCGCATTGGAGGGATCACGACCTAAGGAATAGGTTGCAGCCTCCAAGGAAATGGTACGCCGCCCTTCGTTATCATCGATCACCAGAACGTGCCGGACTTGCTTGCGTTCGCCCTGGGTAGTGCTTTCCTGGAACCGACCTGCCACGTTGACTCCTTACTTAAGAACGTAAAGCTTACGCAGGATTAGCCTCTGCATGGTAGTCATCCAACCTTAGCCTAATCCAGAGTTGACCCCCTGAACCTTGAAAGATCTGAGCAAGCTGTGTCAACGATCCCAGATACTCGGTTGGATCCAGGTGCTGATCATTCTGGACGGGAGGCTGGATCGATATGTTAAGGTCATGAAGTCGTTTCGTGTTGGAGGGTGTGCCGAATGCCAGATAGTAGTAAATCTCAGGGTCGTCAGATTGGAGAAGGCCAGCTGTGCGCTGGGGCTGTTCTCTAATCAGTGAAAGAACCCACGGCATTTCAGTTCGCTGAGGATGTTGTGAGGGCTCTGATCTGCTCTGGGGATCCTCCCAGCAGTTAGGTTAAATCTGAAGGCCCGCTAGACCGCTCCCTTCCCGATCGGCACGCCTGTCTCTGGCTGTGAGGGTTGGGAGCGGATAGTCATGTTAAGGGATGGGTATGGGGAGTTAACCGGAGGAGTTTATCCCGATCGTTCTACTCATTAATCCACTCGTTGCAATAAGACAAAAGCCCCCGATCGCTCCACCACTTCTAAGGGTAAACGCTCCATTAATTCAGGCTCATAGAGTTGCCAAGTGATTACGAATTCCACGCGACCTGACTCGATCAACGGGATCAATTGCCAGAGTTGAGCGGTATAAGGAACTCGATCGGGTCCATAGAAAAAGGGAATAAACGATCGCAAACCATACCACGCCAACGGGGTTTCAAGCTGATCCGATCGTGATGACTCAGGTATTCCAAGATCTGCAGATTGCTCGACCTGAGGGAATGTTTGATCGAAAGAATCGGGTGAACTGACAAGACGAACAAACCGGATCGCTCCGCCCTGACTATGATCTAACATCCGCGATCCAAGCGTCATCCAAAATCCCTGCGTACTGATCCAGCTTGCTAGGAGTAAGACGATCCAGCCTTGTTGAATCCTCCGATCCCGTCTCCAACGCAGGAAGGTGGTTTGACTGAGAACCCAGATCCCAAAACCAACCAGCAAGATGACTCCCGATCCATAGGTCCACCAAGGCCAGTCAACCGGAGCTGAAAGATAGCCTTCGGTCAGGGGATCATCCACCCACTGGATCACAAGTGATCGATGCTGACCGATCCAAGGAATCCCCAGAAGCAAAAGGATCCAGACCCCACCCCCAAAACTGATCCCGATCCACTCCAATCGACTGGGGGATCGAGATAGATAGAGAAGACGCTGCAGTCGGAGGGCGGCAAAGTAGGATCCTAAGGGATAGAGTAGCGAGGTATAGTGGACGAGTTTGGTTTGCACCAGGATCGAGAAGAAGGCTAAAACGAACAGAAATCCGATCAGAAGCAAATGATCCAAACGTTCTTTGACAGGGGGATCGATTGGCTTCGTTTGCGCATTTGCATCCTTGAGGGGGACGGGATCCTTCTGATCACTTTGATCATAGAGAGCTTGACGCTGAGGCCAGAGGACTTGGATCAAACCTGTGAAACTCAGAGCAGCAAAGGGGAAACAACCGATTCCATAAGCCAGCAGATGAAACCAGATCGGGCCGGGATGATCGGCTCCACTTGTCAAGATCCGCCATTGATACAGCGTAAATTCATAGGCAAACGCAGTCCCTTGCTCTGAGATCTCAAGCCCTAGCCAGATCAGCGGCGGTGCCACAGCCAAAAGACTGAATCCAATGATCTCCTGCCAATCGATCGAGGGTTTCGGATGCCAGAGCTTGTAAGCGATCCAGATTACGATCGGTAACCCCAATCCCAACGGTCCTTTCGCCAACACCGCAAGCCCTAAAGCAATAGCTCCCCAACTCCATCCCGCTCGCCCGGATCGACCGCGTCGCTTAGCCTGATCCGATTCAAATAACCCGATCAATCCTGCCAGCATCAACAGATTAAACAACGGATCGATCAATCCCGTTTTCGCAAACACCAACGGCAACAGACTGGTTCCCAACAAGACAGCCCAGATCACCGCCAGATCTCGTCCGTGATAGCGGGCTCCGATCCAGGCCACTAGTGCAGTGGTCAACCCTCCCGCGATCGCATTTGGAAACCGGGCTGCAGCCTCAGACACTCCCAATCCCTGCATAGTCACTGCTTGCAACCAGAAGAAGAGCGGCGGTTTTTCCCAAAAAGGGGCTTGATTGATCATTAACTCCAGCCCATTGCCCGTATGGAGCATGTGGCGGGCGAGGCTTGCGTAGATCAGTTCATCCCAATCAAATAGATACGGGATCCCTTGAGCGATCAGCAAACTCAAACTTGTCAATATTCCTGCAAACACTGCGATCTGCAGCGGTGATCGATCCTGCCACCAGGCTGGCCAAGCTTGTGTTAATGCTTTCCGATCGATCATTGAAGATCAGCCTCAGTCAGACCAGCATTTTTCATCATCCCCCGATCTCTGTAGGTCAGACCGCAATCTCTACAACACAGGCTTTGTCGTGGAGAGATACAGCAGAAGCATCTACGTCAACTGAGAGACACCCCTCGATAGCCTCATCAAGATTCTTCCGATCACGATCTCCAAGATAGTCGCTAACGCAGAAAGGCATAGAAAACACTGGCCAGCTTGGCAGACTTCAGAGGGATCGCAGCTGTCGTAAAAGTTTACAATAAGAGGCTGAATATTGTCTGACCGATCCTGGCCATCCTGGACCGGAGTACCCTATCCGCACGCGACAAGCAATGCTTATGGATCTGCCTATCCCTCTGACTGATTTCCCCTGGCTGACCACTGTGATCCTCTATCCAGTTGTAGCAGCCCTTTTCATTCCATTCATCCCAGCTCCCAAGGTCAGCGTTTCCCCAGCCGGAGCCACCGATCACAGCACCGATCATCACTCTGACGATCACCATGCCGATCAGAAGTTGGCCGAACGGATCCGCTGGTTCGCTTTGTTCATTGGTATTACGGATTTGCTGATCTTGGTGGCTGGCGTTTACACCACCTACGACTTTGGCAGTGGTGAGCTGCAGATGGTGGAACGCTATACCTGGGTCTCCCAGATCGGATTGAGTTGGTCGGTGGGAGCGGATGGCTTATCCATGCCCTTGATCCTGCTGACCGCTTTCATCACCACGTTGGCGATCCTGGCGTCCTGGCCTGTGACCTTAAAACCGCGTCTGTTCTATTTCCTGATCCTGGCCATGTATGGAGGACAGATCGGTGTGTTTGCGGTTCAAGACATGCTGCTGTTTTTCCTGATGTGGGAGTTGGAGCTGATCCCGGTTTATCTGCTGCTCTCGATCTGGGGTGGGAAAGGCCGGATGTACGCTGCCACCAAGTTCATTCTCTACACAGCCGGGAGCTCTCTCTTCATTCTGGTTGCAGGGTTGGCGATGGCCTTCTTTGGCGACACGATCTCGTTTGATATGACGGATCTGGCGAATAAGTCTTACCCAGTGGTGTTCCAACTCTGGATGTATGGAGCCTTCTTGATCGCTTATGGGGTCAAGCTGCCGATCTTCCCCCTACACACCTGGCTACCCGATGCCCACGGTGAGGCTACTGCTCCCGTCCACATGTTGCTGGCTGGGATCCTGTTGAAAATGGGTGGCTATGCCCTGCTGCGGATGAATGTGGGCATGTTGCCGGATGCGCATCTGGTGTTTGCACCTGTGTTGATCGTTTTGGGGGTTGTCAATATCATCTATGCGGCTCTCACCTCGTTTGGCCAACGCAATCTGAAACGCAAGATCGCCTACTCCTCGATCAGCCACATGGGCTTCGTGTTGATCGGCATGGGTTGCTTGACTGAGATCGGCATGAGTGGGGCTATGTTGCAAATGATCTCGCACGGATTGATCGGGGCTAGCTTGTTCTTCCTGGTGGGAGCCACCTACGATCGGACTCACACCTTGGAACTAGAAGAAATGGGCGGAGTGGGTTTGAAGATGCCCAAGATCTTTTCGATGTTCACGGCTTGTTCCCTGGCCTCACTTGCCCTCCCTGGCATGAGTGGCTTTGTGGCTGAAGTGATGGTGTTTCTGGGGATGGCCACTACTGATGCTTACAGCGGCACCTTCAAAACGGTGATGGTTTTCTTGGCGGCTGTGGGCGTGATCCTGACTCCGATCTATCTGCTCTCGATGCTGCGTCAGATCTTCTTCGGTCCTGAAAACGAGGAGCTGACCTCCCATGAAGAACTGGTGGATGCAGAACCCCGCGAGGTTTTCGTGATCGCCTCCCTCCTGATCCCAATCATTGGCATTGGTTTCTATCCCAAGCTGGTGACCGAGACCTATGATCTGACGACCAATCATCTGGTTGCTGTCTTACGTCAGGATCTGACTGTGATCAAAGGATCGGATCCCGAAGCCGCTGGCGAGACCGTAGCCTTGTTGGCGGGACAGGAGATTCAGAGGGCTCCTCGTTTGGATCAGTAGGATCTCTTGTCCTGAAGTAGACTATTGATCCTAATGTCCCTTTTCCCCATTCGTATGCTGCTAGCCCAGGGCTAGTCTGAACTTAGCCAGTGCAGGAATACCTCAATCGGTTGAAAAACGCGACGCGGTGTCTTAGACCTTGGTGGAGATTTTCTCGCTACACCTTGCATTCTGTTGGGATCTAGAATAGGGCTTGTAACCAGGAGCGTCCATGAGCCAGAAGTCTACAAACCCTCCCATCGAAGAAGCTACGGTCGAGTTTCGGTTTCGCCCTGGGCAAGAATGGGATTTAACACGTCCTGGAAAACGGCATCAGGATCCAGAGA
>CAZONZ010000053.1:9821-15041 GCA_964581005.1 uncultured bacterium | reverse complement strand
TACTTTTACGCTGGCCTGAATAAGTCAGGGTTGGGTTACTTCAAGAGTTTTATTGAACCGACCCCGATCCTATTGCCGATCAAGGTGATTGAAGTCTTCACGAAGGTGCTCTCACTCAGCTTCCGACTGTTTGGGAACATCCTGGCGGAAGAACTAGTGATCGCGGTGCTGGTGTTGTTGGTGCCCTTGTTTATCCCTCTGCCTGTCATGATCCTGTTCTTGTTTACGGGAGCGATCCAGGCGCTGATCTTTGCAACCCTTTCAGCTGCTTACATTGGTGAAGCTCTCGAAGAGCATGGTGAGCATCACGAGGATCATGATTAGGATGGCGTTGGATGCCTTGCCCAGTGATCTAAGGTTTGAGATTGCGATTCGGATCGATTGATTGAATTAGCTGACGGCGTAAGTCACCTCAGAAAAGTCAATCAAGCGTGTGATCGAAACGTGATCGGGGTTGAAGGGGATCGTGGAAAGCCACAAAAATAAGTGATCGTTGGGATCCCCTTAGCCTGTAAAGTTTTGTTAGAGCCAGTTCGATTTCAATGGCTGCTAGCAATCCCTGACCCGACTGTTTTGTCTCTGAATACACGAAAGGAGTTTTACGTATGGATTCCCTCACATCTGCAGCTTCTGTTCTCGCTGCTGCTCTGGCTGTCGGTTTGGCGTCGCTCGGTCCTGGCTTGGGCCAAGGTAATGCCGCATCTTCTGCAATGGAAGGGGTCGCTCGTCAGCCTGAAGCTGAAGACAAGATCCGGGGTAACTTGCTGGTGAGCTTGGCGTTTATGGAAGCGTTGACCATCTATGGTCTGGTGGTGGCACTGGTCCTCCTGTTTGCCAACCCCTTCGTTGGCTAAGCTGTTCAGCTCGGTTTAGAGTCGTTAAATCATTGAAGCGATCTCTAGACCTGATGATGATTGACCTGTGATTGAACCTATGATTGAACCTGTGATTGAACCTGTGATTGAACCTATGATTGAATTCGATCACTGCGACTCACGGTTTCCTCACAGCTACCCCGTCGCAACTTCGTAGATCGCTCAGTTGGGCGGATCCATTTGACTCAGCCTCAACCGCTTAGACCATGATCCGCCTTACTGCTGTGACTCTCTCGCTGACCCACCGTCACCCCCCAAAGGCCATGTTTGACTGGATCTGGATGATTGCTGCTGAGTCCGCTGAATCAGGAGGGCTCTTTAATTTCGATGCAACACTGCCCACGATCGTGATCGAGTTTCTGATCCTGCTTGCCGTCTTGAATTCGATCTTTTATCAGCCTGTGACTCAAACGATTGATAGCCGCAACGACTACATTCGGATGACCTTGAATGAGGCCCAGGAACGCAAGCAAAAAGCTGATCAGATCGCGCAGCAATACCAGGCTGCGATTCAAGAGGCGCGGCTTAAATCCCAACAACTTGTGGCGGATGCTGAAGCTAGTGCGGCCAAGGTTCGATCCCAGAAAATGGCTGAGGTTCAAGCTGAGGTCCAGAAGCGGATGGAAGCTGCTCAGGCTGAGATCGATCAAGAAAAGCAACAGGCTCTGCAAGCTCTAGAGCAAGAAGTGGCTACCCTCAGTCAGCAGATCAGTCAAAAGTTGCTGGGTGCAGCAGCCAGTCGGTAATCCAGACACTGAAGGAGAAGGTCGATGCTGAGTAATGTGGTCTTGAGTGACATGATTGGTTGGATCCACGGCTTTGTCTACACGGGCTTGATCCGGTTGGCGACGGAAGTCAGTGAGCTGACCGAATTGGAAGAGAGCCTGGAGTCAGCTGAGGAATCTGGGTTTGGCTTGAATCCCGATATTTTAGGCAGCAACCTGATCAATATTGTGATTATTTTAGGGTTGCTGATCTATTTGGCTCGCAATGTGGTTGGCGATGTGTTAAGCAAGCGTCGCGCCCAAATTATCAAAGAACTAGAAGATGCTGAGCAACGTCAGAAAGCTTCAATGGAGCAGCTTGCCGATCAACAGCAAAAGCTCGCTCAGGCTCAGCAAGAAGCGGAGCGGATCAAGCAGCAAGCCGAGACGAATGCTCAACGGGTGCGTGAAGAGTTACTGGCTCAAGCTGATCAAGATATGGCGCGGATGCGGGCAGATGCTGATCGAGATGTGTCTAGCCAGCGAGAGCGTGTGATCACCGAATTGCGGCGACAGTTGATCGCTCAAACGATCGCCAAAGTCGAAGCTGATCTGCCCCAGCAGTTGAATGATGCAACCCAGAATCGCTTGATTGATCAGAGTATTCAGCTATTGGGAGGACAGGGCTAATGGCAAGCTCGTTCACACAGCAAATTTCCGATCCGTATGCCGAGGCATTGCTGTCAGTGGCCACAGATCAGAATTTACTCAACACCTTTGCGAATGATGTTCGATTGGTCCAAGCAGTGTTGGAGTCCACACCAGAACTCCGTCAATTCCTGGCTAATCCTGTGATCAAAGCGGATGACAAGAAGCAGTTTTTGGAACAGGTGTTTGGTAAGCGGATCCACCCGTTACTGCTGAATACTCTCAAGCTTCTGACGGATCGGCGACGGATTGTGGTTTTAGATTCGGTCTGTGCTCGATTCCTGGAATTGCAGCGGCGCTTGCAAAAGATTGCTCTGGCTGAAGTGGTTTCGGCTGTGGAGCTGAGTGAGGCCCAGAAGCGAGCGATCCAGGATCAGGTCAGACGGATGCATCAGGTCAACAGTGTTGAACTGCAAACTCGTCTGGATGCTGACTTGATTGGTGGTGTGCTGATCAAGGTTGGATCTCAGGTGATCGATCTGAGTCTGCGAGGTCAGCTCCGGCGCTTAGCGTTGCAGTTGGCGTCCTAATGGGTGCTTTCCCTACGCTTTGATGGCGTGGGATGGTTCGTTTGATTGCGTTGGGTTTAGGCCCATTGGCTTCATCACATTCCCCTACGTTTTGATTTGAGGAGACCTATGGCTACGACAATTCGCCCCGACGAAATTAGCAGCATTATTAAGCAGCAGATCCAGCAGTACAACCAGGAAATGCAGGTTTCCAATGTGGGTACCGTGCTGCAGGTGGGTGACGGGATTGCCCGGATCTACGGTCTGGATCAGGTCATGGCCAGTGAGCTGCTGGAGTTTGAAGACGGCACGATCGGGATCGCCCTCAACCTGGAAGAGGACAACATTGGTGCTGTGTTGATGGGGTCAGGTCGGGATATTCAGGAAGGATCCACGGTTCGCTCAACCGGCAAGATTGCCAGCATCTCTGTGGGTGATGAGTTGATTGGTCGGATTGTCGATCCGTTGTCCAATCCCTTAGATGGCAAAGGTGAGATCAACACCACGGAAACTCGCTTGTTGGAATCCCCTGCTCCTGGGATCATCGATCGCCGCTCCGTGTGCGAACCCCTCCAAACCGGGATCACCGCGATTGACTCCATGATTCCGATTGGTCGGGGCCAGCGGGAGTTGATCATTGGTGACCGACAAACGGGCAAGACCACGGTAGCCATTGACACGATCCTGAACCAGAAAGGCGAAAATGTGATCTGTGTGTACGTGGCCATTGGTCAAAAGCAAAGCAACGTGGCCCAGGTCTCGAACGTTCTGGAAGCTCAGGGAGCGTTGGACTATACGATCCTGGTGGTAGCTGGAGCTGACAGCCCTGCAACGCTGCAATACCTGGCTCCTTACACAGGTGCTTCGATTGCCGAATACTTCATGTACAAAGGCAAGCACACCTTGGTGATCTACGATGATCTGTCCAAGCAAGCTGTTGCCTATCGCCAGATGTCGCTGTTGCTGCGTCGTCCCCCCGGTCGGGAAGCCTATCCAGGTGACGTGTTCTACCTCCACTCCCGTTTGTTGGAGCGAGCTGCGAAGCTTAACGATGAACTGGGCGGTGGATCGATGACAGCCCTACCGATCATTGAGACCCAGGCAAACGACGTTTCGGCCTACATTCCCACAAACGTGATCTCGATTACGGATGGCCAGATCTTCCTGGAGTCGGATCTGTTTAATGCTGGGGTTCGGCCTGCGATCAATGCAGGGATCTCGGTGAGTCGGGTTGGATCGTCGGCTCAGATCAAGGCGATGAAGCAGGTAGCGGGTAAGATTCGTCTGGAATTGGCTCAGTTCCGTGATTTGCAAGCGTTTGCTCAGTTTGCCTCCGATCTGGATGCGGCCACTCAGCAGCAATTGGCGAGAGGGCAGCGCCTGCAGGAGATCTTGAAGCAACCCCAATACTCTCCCCTGTCTGTGGCTGAGCAGGTGGCTGTGATCTATGCAGGCACGAATGGTTATCTGGACGAGATCCCGATGAACAAGGTGTTGGACTTTAAGCAAGGCTTCCTTGCCTATCTCTCGACTAGCCAGCCCAAGTTTGCCGAAGTGATCAAGTCGGACAAGAAGCTCACTGAAGAAGCCGAAGCTCTCCTGAAAGCGGCCTTGGCTGACTTCAAACAGACCTTTATGGCTGAACAAGCAGCGAAAGCTTGATATTCGCCAGCACAGGAGCTATCCGGTTAGGGCAATCTCGACCAACCTGATGGCTCTTGAGGTGGTGAAGGTGTAGGAACATTGGGATCTTTGGGATCTGTTTGGTCTTGGGAAGCTTCAGATCGGCAGATCATGAGATCATGAGTGTCAAGGGTGCCCAGTCTCAAGTCTTCAGAGGGCTACTGCGTGGGATCAGGCACCGCCCAATTTATTTATCATCGTTCCGGAGCAGGGGCTGAGAGGTATGGCCAATCTCAAAGGGATCCGCGATCGGATCAAGTCAGTCAAGAACACACGCAAGATCACTGAAGCCATGCGATTGGTGGCAGCAGCGAAGGTGCGGCGGGCTCAAGAGCAGGTCAATGCCACTCGCCCCTTTGCCGATCGTCTGGCTCAAGTGTTCTACCGTTTGCAAACCCGCCTACGCTTAGAAGATGTGGAACTGCCTCTGATGCGGCAACGGGAGATCCAGAAAGTCGGCCTGCTAGTGGTTTCTGGGGATCGCGGGTTGTGTGGGGCTTACAACTCCAACGTGATCAAGAAAGCCGAAGAACGGGCTGCAGAATTGCAAGCTTCTGGTATCCCCTACGAATTCTACTTAGTGGGACGCAAGGCTAACCAACATTTCAAGCGTCGGGAAGCACCGATCGCAGCCTCCTACACTGAGCTAGAGCAGATCCCAACTGCTGGAGAAGCCGCTAACATCGCCGATCAATTGCTGGCTGCGTTTCTGTCTGAAAGTGTCGATAAGGTCGAGCTGAT
>CAZONZ010000053.1:0-9721 GCA_964581005.1 uncultured bacterium | reverse complement strand
GAGCGAGCCAAGCTGAATCAGTGGATCGTGTTTGCCAATGCCACTTTGGGACCAGGGATCTTTATCGAGGCCAGTCGAGAGCGAGAGATGCCTAAGCTTATGCCGCCTCTCAATGATCAACTAAACCAGCATCCCTTTTTATTGGGAGATGAGCTGACCGTGGCTGATATTGCAGTGGGATCTGTGTTAGCTTACATCCCAATCATGTTGAAGCTTGATCTGAGTGAGTATCCCGCCGTAGTTGCTTATATCCAGCACATTTCTGAGCGACCTGCTTTTCAGAAAGCGATCGGGACTCGTTAACTAGACTGAGGTAGGCTAGGGTTGAAAGCACATTAGATCCCAACCACCTGAATAAATCTAGAAAGATACACATGCAGATCATTCAGATCTCGAAGTCCTTCAGGGCGTGAGGTTCGTTTTCCATGAGCTACCCAGTTTCGATATCGATAGGCTTGCTTCAGAAGACCGATTCAATTTGGCTCGTGAGGGTCAACAATAGGCTTGAATAGATCAATAACATCTTCAAAGCGAGCCTTATTGATCAAGAGAAGCTTGGGGGGGACTCATACTAGCAAACCTTTAATCAGATCTTCTAATCAGATCTTCAAACAAGGGCTGATCGAGGAACTTTTCCCTCCTTTGTTCAGGGTCATAGTAATACTATCCATCCCCATGCCGCAAAAGCTTGAAGCTTCCGCGAGTAGATCTCAGATCAACTCGTCCCATTCCACCAACAACAAGCCTTGCGATTGGCTCTATGAGAATGCTAGTTCTGAAGCCTGGAAAAGTTAAGACTAGACGAGAGACTTCGTATTTGCCAATGTACTCCTCGTCACGAGAAATAGGAGGATCATTAGAGATGATTACAAGCCCGTCATCTTCGGGTTGCTGAAGCTATTCGCTAAAGGTTATAAATAAGCCTTCGAGGCTATCTAGCCAGTCTTGTCTGATCTCTTCAGGCGAGAGATCCTGGGTTGGGCGCTGCGATTGCTCACGCAGAAACTCAATCAAGCTTGACATCATGAGCCTACTTTTTTGTGGCTATTTTACTATAGTAATCCGAGATCAAAAGTGAGAGGGTGGTGATCCGTCTTGCCCCCTGGAGAACACTCGAAGCTGAAGGCTCCTGAAGGAGCTTTAGATCGGGAACCTGCTCGATCGCGGCCCCATTGCCTGCTAGTAAGGTATGCTCATTGAGCTGCACCGATCCACCTGTCACCTGGATCTAGCGACTCGACCCGACTCAACGTGATGGCTGACTGCTTTTCAGAAAGCGATCGGGACTTGCTGACCAGACCAGAGTGGCTAACGCACGATCCGCCTACTTGGATCACGTTTTGAGTGAAAAAACGCAGTGATTATAACTTGCTCTCCAGATATTTCAAAGAAAATAGCATAGGGAAATCGTTGGATCAGCACCCTTCGCGTCTGCTCATCAATAACTGGATAACTGAAGGGGCGTTCCTCTAAGTGTTCTCTAACCTTCTCAAATTCAATAAGTAGCTCATCCCCCAGACCAGAGCGCTACCGTTCCTACCAGTCATAGACATCTGCCAATTCTAGAGCTACGATCTCAGCGATCTCAATCTGGTACATGTCCCGACCGAATTGCGTTGAGGACGTCATCTATACTTGCTGTTGTTAACTTACTCTCACGGAGCGCCTGCGATCGTGATCTCAGCTCAGTTCGCTGAACCGAAGTCAGGTAAATATCTTGTTCAGGATCTAGACTGTCCCACAATTCCTCAATCAATCGGAGACGATCCTCCTTTGAGAGTAAGCCAATGTTGACTGGGAGCTTAGTCATGGAAAGTCCTCCTACCTGAGACAAGAACGTTGATCTTAATACTAGTTTTATAGCCCGCACCTTGCAAACATAGGCAACTCGAACACTAGAGGCTATAGAGGGAACGTATTTCTCCTTGCTAGGAATAACGGTGAAGTTGTGCGGCGGTAGATAACGCCGCACTCCCACCGATAACCTCTATTCCGTCCGCACCAACGCAGTGTTATACTGCCGCAACCAGGAGCGTTGCTTTTCAGAATTTGTTTGACACTTCACGCAAAGCGATCGCTTGTATAGGCTTTGATAGGTCTGGGTTTCACAGTTTGCCAGGGGTAACGAGGTTGAAGCTTATTGAGTGGAAAACTCACAAGGCGATTCTCAATGTGAGTTTTCTCGTCGTCTGTCAGCCCGAACATTGCATAAACCGTATCATCAATCTGATTCAGTACGGCAAAGAAATCGGACTCAACCTGTTGAAAACCAGCAGAGCGTTGCCGATAATCTTGCATCAAAGCAGCATAATCTTGAGGAACCAGCAATTTCTGGATAATTGCTCTAGAAGTCGTTGTTTCTTCATCAGCATTCAGGGTCAGAAGTTTATAGACCAATTCAGCAACATCGGTATTTACCAGTTCTAGTGAAAACAACCCGGCTCGAATACAATTCCCATCTAACGTAAGTTCTTCCACATAAACATCTTCGGTACTCCAGTTAGCAAAGTTGAGTCCTAAGTTGCGATCGCTTAATTTATAACGACTCGTTTGAATGCGGATTTCTGCTTCCGATAAGAGCCATTCATCTGGGTTATTTTTTGCGATCGCCGCTAACCTCGCTAGTTCATCATAACCTTCAACTAACTGTTGTACGATCGCTATATCGAGAGTTCTGACCCAGGGCAACGCTTCCAAGGTTCGTGGATAGACATGAGCATAATAGCCCTGAATGACTCCACTACGTAACCTCAAAGCCCAATAGAATCGAGCTAATTTACTGTTGAGATAGGCAGTGGCAGCTTTAGGATCAGCCTTGCTAGTGTCAGGGAGGGCAACAATTAAAGTATCAACCGCAGCGCAATCAGTACTCTCAATTAGAGTTGCTGTTAGTGAGGTTCCAATATTAGTAACTGCTATAAATGATTCATGGATTTGATCAGCCCATAAACTTAGTTTTCCATAAGGTCTATCTTTGACAGCCTCTAAATCAACCCACCCAGCAGGTTCACCATGCCATCCCATTGCTAAACTGCGTCCAGCAATAACTTGAATCGGGTTAGTTCCTGTCGGTTCTAGCGTAACTTCTGCACCGCCCCGTTGGATACCATACGTCCACCAAAAGGGACGATTACTACGGCTCAATTGTTGGGCAACCGCTTCCTTTAGCTCAATAATATTGCCACCGTTTCCGTTAGGATATAGCTTTTTGAGAATAGGTACGTCTTCAGGATGTAACAGAGGCAACAAATAATCTCCCCACAAACCTTCTCGTGGATTACTGGGATCGATGTCCGTAACTCTGGGGCTAACCTTGGCATCAAAAAAATCTTTGTAATTAACTTTTACAGGTGGTTCATCACTTGTCCATTTAGAGGGGACATAAAGTTCAATTTCATCATTTTCCTGGGCTGGCACCCGCTGGATCACTAAAATCAGGGGGACTCGTGCAACATCCCAGACAGGCTTATCGGTAAACTCCAGCCACACAATTTTGCGTAATGCCGCTTCCTGCCCCGGATAAAGTAACTTCCAAACCTTTGCTGCTGCTTCCGAGTTGGCATAGCCACCGCTCACTACCATACCTAACCAGCCGCCGGATTCCAAAGATTCAGTCAACGCACGGTAGAGAAATACCAAGCCAGTATCCGCATTCTGTCCCCAAACCTGCTGCCACAAGCCGCGCATTTCATCGTTATATTTCACTCGCTCTGCTCGAATATAGGGAGGATTGCCCACAATATATTTCCATTGTTGACTATCCCGTTCTGCGGAACCAGGAGCCAGGAACCCTTCTCCTAACAACCGAACCAGATCAGATTCTCGCAACAAACTATTTAAGTTATAGATATGAATTTTGGGAATATCGGCTGGCTTGGTTGATGGTTTGAAGCGTACCAGTGCCCACATCAACTGAAAGTGGCTAATAAATGCCGCAAATGGGTTGAGATCAAATCCCCAAACAGTGGCTTGTAATTCTTGTAAAACGGCATCTGGATCAAGTCCTCTTGTCTTTGCATCTTCCAGGCACCGATGAATGTATCGTACTAAAAATGAACCACTTCCACAGGAGGGATCAAGCAATGTGCCTTCACCCTGCTGAAATACGGTTTGTTCCAACAACCAGTCCACGATCGACGGTGGTGTATAAAATTCTCCTAACCGTTTCCGTTTAGCGGGAGGTAGGAAAGTTTGATAAATATCTCCCAGAATTTCTTCCGACAATCCAGAAAAGTCGTAAGCATTGAATCGAAGAATTAGACGCTGTAACGCTTGATCTAATGCGCCATTCGTTTCATAAATCCAGTCAAATAAATTTCGCTCAAAGGGTTCGTGATACAACCGTCCGACATCTTCTGCCACCAGTTGCACTAACGCCTTAGCGTCCCCTGTTAGCTGATCAACAAACGCTGCCCAGTCCTGGGGACCGCCATTTGATAACCGCCGTTTTTTCGTTAGTCCTAAATCTTCTACCAATCGCAAAAACAACACACGGGCAACCAACACCGCAACGGAATCGGCGACGAACGACTCTCGAATTCGCTCTTCAACCTGGTTGCCCTTGGCGTTAACATCTCGCCCATA
This sequence comes from uncultured bacterium, assembly GCA_964581005.1. GTDB lineage: Bacteria > Cyanobacteriota > Cyanobacteriia > Thermostichales > Thermostichaceae > CAZONZ01. Next base: position 5,137 of record CAZONZ010000053.1, on the reverse strand, counting down.
CTGATCTTCAAATCGTGGTAGCAGATCCTCAAATAAGTGTCGATGGAAGTCAAACTTAAACCGGAGCCGCACCAATGCCCGTCGCTGAGTATCGCCCGTATCAACCAGGTTGCGTTGAATTTCCTGTTCCTGTTGTTTAAATTCTTCATACTGTTGAATGAGTGAGGCGATCGCCTGGTCTGCGGCTGCACCAAGTTCAGTAAAGCTCGTTTGCAAATCTTGTCGCAAACGGTCTAATGTTTCTGGTGTATCCAGCTTTAAATAAACATAAGGTAATTGCCCATCAATAAAAGTTGCCCATTGATTACCATGCGTTGCTTGTTCACAGGAAATGAATTTAAGCTTTTCTTTTAATTCTTCAAAAGTTATTCCAGATAAGTTACATGGCTCTTCAAACCCTGCAACAGCATCACCTGTAGGTAAAACGATCCAGAGATAACGGGCTGTCAAAAACAAAACGTATCGAGTTAGACCTTCAATATATTTACGTTTTTGGTTCCATAGCCTGCGTCGTCCACCCTCTGTATTAAGTTCTGCATCATCTTTTTTGAGATCTCCCACAACCCAAGCTATTTTCTCAGGAGTCAGCAACTTGATGTCTGGATAGCCACCACCACCAGCATCCTCAGTCAAAACCCGATCTTTAGGGTAATCTAGCAGTCCAGCTAAAAAATCGCGAACATCGGGATTGTACGATCGCTCTGGTAGATTCCAACCTAAGGCAAGCCACTTTGCCAAAGGGTCTGATTGTTGTCTTGATGGTCTGCTGCTTCTGGACAAAATACGTAACCTCTCTGCTTTCAAGCGCCTTCAACAAGTCATCAGCCGAGAAATAGGTTAGCACGGAATTTAAGATCGCAGGTAATTTCTTAAGAAAATCCCATTTCTTCGATGGTGGAGAGTGCCTCAAACAATATTGAACTCTGCTCACCGATTGTGATTACCGTCTCCACCAGTAGCCCAGGCAGTACAACATAGAAATAGAAATTTACCGCAATGATTTTACCGCAATGATTTTACCGCAATGATCTTTGGAAGTTCTTATAATGCAGCCTAACTTTAACCTAATGATAAAACCGGAATGAATCTGTTGACTACCCGGATCTAGGATCCCTGAAGATACCCTGAGCTGCTAAAGCTGCTTGGAATCTTTGGGATCCTTCCGTTTAGACTTAGGCGGCCAGATCAAACAATAGGATCTCAGTTGCATCTGATCCTGCTGCCAGAGTTAGATCAGAAACCTGCTCGATCGCAGCTCCATCACCTGCTGTCAAGGTGTGCCCATCAAGCTGCACCGATCCGCGTGCTACCTGGATCCAGCCCACTCGACCCAACTCAAAGTGATGGCTGACCGACTCCCCAGTGTTCAAGGAAGCAGCATACAGATCCACATCTTGATGAATCGTGACCGATCCATTCCGGCCTGCATGGGATCCAACCAACCGCAGCTGGCCTTGCTTTTCTGCAGGCTCAACATGGATCTGTTCATAACTTGGCGCTAACCCTTGGGTGTCCGGCAGAATCCAGATTTGCAGGAAATGAACCGGATCCTGATCCGAGGCATTAAACTCACTGTGAAGGATCCCTGTGCCTGCGGACATGCGTTGAACATCGCCGGGACGAATGATCGATCCATTGCCGATATTGTCTTTGTGCTCTAAGGCTCCATCCAAGACATAGGAAATGATCTCCATATCTCGGTGTCCGTGAGTCCCAAACCCTTTTGCAGGTTTGACTTTGTCTTCATTGATCACTCGTAGGGTGGCAAACCCCATATGGTTCGGATCGTAATATTGACCAAATGAAAAGGTATGACGGCTATCTAGCCAGCCAAAGTTAGCGTGACCCCGTGCTTGTGATGCTCGAATTGTAATCATGATCGATGGTTTGACTCCAACGAATGGGACGTGATTGCTGTGGGATCTCAATGCGATTTAGCTGAGATCGAAACGGGATGGATCCTTGGACGTCTCGAATGGGTCGTTTGTGATCGATCCGCTCCATCTCTATGATGGATTGAATCCCTAAAAAAGACAATACACTAAATAAAATACAGTTTGTCTCTATTTTCGCTACAATCTTGAGAGACTTAGGAAGGGGATCGATGGATAAGTTCCAGAGCATTTATGCCTTTACCCAGGTTGTGGCCTCTGGGAGTTTTGCAGGGGCTGCTCGCCAGATCGGCCTCTCTCGATCGGCAGTGAACAAGTTGGTATTGAGTTTGGAAGATCATCTAGGCGTGCAGCTGTTGCACCGAACGACCCGGCGGGTGACGCCAACTGCAACTGGACAAGCGTTTTACGATCGCTGCCTTGGGATTCTGGCCGATCTGGACGAAGCCGAGTTAGAAGTGGCTCAGCAGCATCAGGAATTGAAAGGGCGCTTGCGGGTGAATGGTCCGATGTCGTTTGGCATGATCCAACTGGCTCCCGCCTTGATCGACTTTTCGAGTCGCTATCCCCAAGTCCAGATCGAGCTGACCTTAAGTGATCGATTGATTGATCCGATTGAAGAAGGCTTCGATGTAACCGTGAGGATTTCGGCTCCCCCTCAATCTGCGAGTTTGATCGTGCATCCTGTGGCTCCGGTGCAGCGAGTGATCTGTGCAGCCCCTAGCTATCTGGGATCTCATGGGATCCCTCTGCATCCTCAGGATCTTCGGCATCATTCCTGCCTGCACTACGGTCATCTCGCTAACCCTGATCCCTGGATCCTGATGGGGCCGGATGGTGAGCATTCTGTGGCGACACAGGGATCCCTATGCTCCAACAACGGTGATGTATTGCGAGAAGCGGCCTTAAAGGGATTGGGTTTGACCTTGCTGCCCACCTTTATTGTGGGATCCGATCTCCAGCAGGGCTTACTCCAGATCGTCCTGCCAGACTACAAGCCGCCTGAGATCGGGATCTATATTCTTTATCCGGTGAATCGCCACCTTTCGATGAAGGTTCAGCAACTCACGCATTTTTTAGAAGCACGCTTAGGAGATCAGCATCTTGCAACGGATGGATCCCCTGAATGATCTCGTGAATTGAAGGGATCAGAAGCTACACTATAGTTTGTGCGCTCGTTCTTAAGCCTCTTTCCACTCAACGGGGAGCTGGTCAACGGGGAGCTGGAGCTGGACTGCGATAAAACGGTCGCTTCACCACTGCAGCTGGATAGCGTTTCCCCCGGATCTCAATCTCCACCTCCGATCCCAGCTTGGCCAGATCAGGCGGCACATAGCCCAATGCAATCGAATATCCCAAGGTTGGCGATTTTGTCCCACTGGTCACGATCCCTACCGCTTGGTCCTGAGCGTAGATCGGGTAGCCTTGACGCGCAATCTCACGACCTTGCATCCGCAGTCCCACCAGTTTACGAGAGAGTCCCTTGGCCTGTTGCTCGGTCAAAGCCGATCGACCAATATAGTCAGCCGCAGACGTGATCAACCACTGCAGGCCCGCTTCTAGAGGAGTGGTTTGCAGATCCATATCCTGACCATACAAATGCATCGCGGCTTCTAGTCGGAGTGTATCGCGTGCCCCTAATCCACAGGGTTCAACCCCAGCCTTGATCAATTCCTGCCAGATCCACTCTCCGGTTGCAATGGGAGGCATGATCTCAAACCCATCTTCCCCTGTGTACCCTGTCCGAGCGATAAACACAGGTTGTGGATCTGGACTTTGCACCGTCACCAGTTGATGCTGAAACCGCTTGAGTTGAGTCAGATCGTCCTGAACCAGAGGTTGGAGATAGGCCACCGACTGCGGACCTTGGAGCGCCAGCAATAGATGGGATCCACCTAGATCTTGCAGATCCACTTGTGCGAGGTGTTGACGCAACCAGGCTTGATCCTGGGCTGACGTGGCGGCATTCACGATCACCGTCCAGCGTTCCCAGGTAGGTTGATCGGGAGCTGAGCCCTGGTTGTAGAGAATAATGTCATCCAGGATCCCGGCGTCAGCATTCAGCAAAACTGTGTATTGGGCTTCACCTGCAGCCAGTGAACTCAAATCTGTTGGGACTAAGGCTGCCAATTTGGATCGCAGCTCAGGCCCGCGCAGGATCCATTTCCCCATGTGAGAAATATCGAAGATCCCGGCCCGTTGCCGTACCGCTTCATGCTCCTGCTTCAATCCTTGATACTGAACAGGCATCGTCCAGCCACTAAAGGGAACAAAGCGGGCACCTGCAGTGTGGTGAAGTGGGTAAAGTGGAGTGCGTTGGAGAGATTCGGAGGAAGTTGTAGCAGACACAATCATTAACTCGCCCTTACAGTTCCCTCATGGTAACGATCTGGGTGAGCCATCGATCGCTATTGCCAACGATTGATGCTGCTAGAAACGTAATCGGGATCGCTTCATTCGGGAGTGGGTTCCGATTCAGATGGCTCTGTTTCAGACTGGGTTGCTTCGGAGGGTGGGGACGGATCGGCTGCATCCTCTTGGGGATCGGCGGCCCGACGGACTTGCTTACCAATGATCTGATCCCCCTGACGATAGAGGATTAATTCGTTACCGCGCCCATCTTCCCACTGATACTCAATGGCTTGGAGATTGAACTCGCTTGGACCCAGATCAATCCCTTCATTGCCAACAACATCCAGCACATCTCCCCAAACCATCCCAACGATCAGTTGTTCATACTTGGCCCAGAGATCCGTTGCTTGCCCTGGAGTGGTTGGAGGATCGACCGGAGGAGGGGGAGACGGGGGTCTGAGCGGGGTCGGGATAGGTTCGTTAGCAGCCGACTGCTTGGATTGTATCGATTGCAACTGGCGACGATAGGCTTCCAATTCTTGCCGACGAGTTGGCTGAGTCTCGATCATGAGATCGACCACAGTAATTGCCTTGGCCCAATTTTCAGTTCGCACAGCCTCCTCTAGCTGGGTGGGGAGATCCTGAGCACTAGCCTCACCCATTCCAACAAGAAGCCCCAGAAGCGAAGCCCAACTCACTCCGATCCAAAAGCATGACAGACGTCTCATACAGATCCTGCCAATCGGGAAATCCCCTTTAGTGTGCCATGCTCAGCCCCTAATATCCTTGACCAGAAGAAGCCTTGCGTGGAAACCCATCAAGATCATCGATCCAATGGGCTGCAAGATCGATCCAATGGCTGCAAGATCGATCCAATGGCTGCAAGATCGTTC
>CAZONZ010000052.1:7740-15121 GCA_964581005.1 uncultured bacterium | reverse complement strand
CCACCGGCTGCGGTTATCCCAGGCAGGAGGGAGACCCACACCAAAATTTGTGCGCGTATAGGTGAAATCGATCCGGTTGAACCAGTCCCCAGAGTCGTAGCTGTTTCGATCAAGGGACTTGGATCGGAGCATATCAACCCCCAACTGGAAAAACGGTATGCCCTGACTGAGCCCCACTAAGCTGATCCCCAGATTTTGCGCTCGGACCCGCTCAGCCATCGGCGTCACAGCCATGCCAAATTCACCCAAGGGTAGCTTGAACATATTCAGATCGTAAAGTGTCTCATTGTCATGTTTGGACACATAATTGATCGTTTCTTGCGGATCAAGGGTATAGCCTGCTCCCCCCAAAAAAATTCCCGGTACTTGATGATCGTATTGATCCTTGAAGGTAAAAAATTGCAAGCTCCCGGCTAGAGCCACCCGCAGCCGATCCATGGTGTAGCGCAGATCGCGTCGGAGGCGGCTGGAATAAAAGTGCCCATTCCAATCGTAAGACTGGCCATTAATAAATCCTTGACGGCGAATGTCCACAGGATCAACAGAGGTTCCACCATGAACCGAATCGCGCAACTTATCGTTGAACGTGCCGATCCCGGTGCCCGCCATACTGAACTGAGTGGCATGGTTTAAGCCTTTGACTTTGGCCGATCCAAAATCCCATCCTTCGCCATATAAATAGAGGCTTTGGCCATCCACACCATCAGCTTCTACGCTCAGCGATTTGAGGGCAGCCTGAGCCGCTTGCATGTTCTCAACTGTGTGCAAATTCATCAGATCAAACCGAAAGCCATCCACTTTGTAATCTTTGGCCCAACGGATCAGGGTATCGATCATTAGCTTTTGCATCATGTCGAACTCCATCGCCGTATCCGGACAGCAACTCGATTGTTGTAAGCTGCCATCGTTGTCGTAGCGATAGTAGTAGCCCGGTACGATCTTATCGAGCACCGACTGCGTGTAGCGATCGTTGGCAAAGGTGTGGTTATAGACAACCCCCATCACGGTCCGCAAGCCATTCTCGGCCAGAGCTTGAACCATTTCCCGGAATTCCAACACCCGCGAGGCATCATCAGGGTTCGTCGCGTAGCTGCCTTCTGGAACCCCGTAATGGTACGGATCGTAGCCCCAGTTAAAGCTGTCATTTCCCCGGATCACTGCGATGATCGCTTGGGGCAGGAGTGAGTTACGTTCCAAGGTGCCCAGAGTTTGATAATCAGGATCCGTGCGAGTGGTGGGATCTTCGTTGACGGAGGAGAAATCAAAGGCTGGCATCAGATGAATATGGGTTAGTCCAGCCTCAGCCAGACGAATGAAGTGGTTCATGCTGTCCGAAGGTCCAGGCCGATCCTGGCGACCATCATAGGTGAAGGCTTTGAACTTGCCTTGATGGTCTGGGTTCACCGTTTGATCATCACGGCTAAAGTCACGAACATGAACCTCATAGATGGTGCTATCTTCAGGAACTGTATACGGAGGTTTGATCACGTTATCCCAGCCCTCCGGCTTCAGACTTGGATCATGGGCTAGATCCAGAATCTGGCTGAAGCGGCTATTGCGAGAAAGATTGACCGAATAGGGATCGGTAACCAAATTCCGCTCGATCTGACCAGTACTGGGCATGTAGACATCAACCCCATACTGGTAATACTGCCGATCCCAGCTGGGATCTCCGGTAATGCTCCAGACGCCGGTGCTGGCCTCGTAGTTCATGGGGCTAATGATCGGGGCTGTGACCTGATCGGCATAGGGAAAGCGATAGAGCTCGACGGATTTAGCGGTGGGAGCCCAGACCTTGAGTGTGGGGACGCCATCTTCATAGATCACGCCCAGATCCCCTGTGTAGCTAAACAGATCATCGAGCACTCCCTGAAGCTGTACACCTGTGGCATCGATCAAGTTCCCTGACTTATCGTAGGCGGCGATGACAACTTCCCCTTTGAGGATCTCAGCAATGGCCTGAGAGTAGAAAAATTGATCTGGGATTTTCCACGCGGTGTAACCACTGACGTTTGGAAACTTGGGATAGCTTTCGCGGAAGAGTTGGCCCGATCGGATTAAGGGAATGCCGGATCCACTTTTGACGGGGATTTTGAGTTGGGCGTCACGATCGTAGATCAGCTCACAGGTGTCAGCGGCAACGTTGTTCCAGGCAATGGTGTTGCGTTCCACCCAAAAGGCTTTTCGATCTTTCGGGGTGCTCACTACGATCAGATGACCGTTGCCTCCATCTTGCCAGCGCAGGGATCCGGTTGCTTCATCGGAGCAGTTCACGGTGAATTCATAGATCCCTTCATCAGGAGATAAAGCTGCTGTATATTCATCATTGCTGCCGATATCGCCGCTGTAACTCATTGGGGTCAGAGTGGTCTCTAGCCAAGGGGATCCAAAGCGATCGACGGGGCTCCATTTCAAGGTGCAGCTGAGTCCAGAAGCCTGACCCATCGCATCAGTGGCCCCAGCTTTGTAAACCTGAGCGTAGATATTGAAGGATTGGCCCGCAATGATCGTGTTGCTGGAGTAGCCACCGGGATACATTCCCACCCAGTTGAGGCTATTACGACTGCTATCCGCCCAAACTGGATGCAGGATACTGGATCCCACCAGGATCACAAGGGCAAAACTGAGTAGAGCGAAGAAGGATCTGATCCAGACATGGAGGGGAGCGGGGGGCTGGGGGCACAAAGGTTTCATAGCGTGGGTCTCTGAGGTGACGGCTGGTGTCCTGCAGTCCTACAGGCTCATTGAACGGGTTCAGGAATGTTGGATCCAAACAGCAGCTTGATCTCGATGATCTATATGATCTATTCAAGCCAATCCATCCAATCCGATCAGAATCTACCAGATCTACCCACCGATCCGATCGATTAGATCGTGAGAATCATGGGGGATCCTTAAGGATCCTTGCAAAATCCTCGGATCTGGAGGGGGATCTGCCTTGAGGTTCAGGAGTTTCCAGATCGGGTGGACGGGGAGACGCTTGAGGATCTCTACCCTAATCCAGACAAAGCAGATCCGAAGGAAGTCTACAGACGCAAGATTCGCTAGCAACCTTGAGAATACTTCAGACACTTTCAGATCCCAAGATCCGCATCCTCAAGATCCTTAGATGGAAATGGCTCAAGCGATGGCTACGCAAGGACTCTAGCGCAAGTTCGTCGCAAACTCAGTCACCCAAGCATCATCCCGATAGTAAGACCCTTCTGGAACCTCCACCGCGATCGGTTCCTGCTCCCACTCCGAGATCGGCTGCAAGGGATCCTGCTGCACTAAACCCACTACCCCATAGGATCCTAGATAGACTTCCAACTGATGATCCTCAGATTGGGTGAGACTGGGGTTTCGAGCCTGCTCCCCAGAGTCTGAGCGATCACTGTCAAGCGCAATCGCAAACACCGCCCCCTCTGGGTTGACATTTCGGATCTGATACTGCTCGATCGCTTGATCCCCTAGGTTGATCGCTACATACACATGCCGACCGCTGGCAAAGTCGATCCGCTCAAACACGACAACTTGGTTGACATCATCGATCCAGTGGACCATATGGCGATGGATATTGTAGGGGGCAAAGGCAGGCTCTGTGGCAAAAAACTCTTTCATTTCGGCTTGGAATCGAGTCAAGGGCATCACGTCCGGTTGATCCAATCGCTCCCAATCGATCCCAGCGTTCACGTTCAAGTCACCTGGCTGCAAGGTCCACATCTGCAGCATATCCAGATAGTAAGCACTGGCAAACAACGGTAAAGCAGACCAGGATCGGATTTTGCGCTTGTGGAACTCACTCCCACCGATCGCTTCAGACAAGTAGCGCCCTCTAGCTTGAAAGGGGTTACCCGCATTCGCAAACTCATCATGATTACCGGGATAGTACAACAGTGTCCGAGGCCAATCGGTATTGAGAATGTCGTTCAGCGCCCACATATCGATCTCGTCCCGGCACTTCAGTAACTGTTCCGTATACCAGAGATAGAAGGCATCGCTGTAGGTCGTGATCAACCCGGCCCCCCCAACCGTGATCGACTGATTCAGATCCGGATCCCCAAAGTACCCTTCCCCGATCAAGACGGCTTTGGGTTCGTAGTGCAAGACAGCGTCTGCCAAGTCCCGCAACAAAACACGACCGTAGGGTTCGGAGTCAATCCCGTTGATGTTATCGATCCGTAAACCATCAAAGCCGTAGTCAAGAATATTGATCAGAGCGGCATCAATCATCGTCTGCCGGATCGTGGGGGTGTAGTAGAACCGACGGGTTTGCCACTCCGTCAACGGTCCACCATAGAGCTCTCGGCCATCTTCCCGCCGATAGTGCAAGAAGCCGTAGGGAGCAAACTCTCGCGGCGGATTGTTGCCCTGGGCCGGAAAGTGACTGTACACCACATCCAAGATCACGGCCATGTTGGCTTGGTGGAAGGCGTTGATCATGAAGCGGAGTTCATCGGGGCTGCCGAAGTCAGCATGTTTGCCGTAGAAGTTCAGGGTTTGATAGCTAAACCGCCAATCCGGGAAATCATTGGGCTTGTAAGGATCATAGAAATCAATGTGAGTATCCAAGGGCATGAACTGGATCGCGTTGTAGCCCAATTCAGCTAACTGTTCCGGGATCCCACACTCACCAATGAACTGATAGAGCTCCACTAGATGGTCGATCCCGGTACTACCCACAAACTTCGACTCTGGATTTGAGCACTCCCATCGCATGGCTAGAGATAACGGATCCGATTCAACCAGAACCAATTGCTGACCCCGTAGATCCGGGCGTTCGGCTTTGGCTGCGGCAGGGATCGGAGTAGGTTTCCAAAGAACCGCATTCAGTCCATTGTCTGGGCGATCCTCATAAAAGCGTTCGTTAAAGGCAGGAGTGGCAAACAGCGCTGCGTTCATATCCAGCCGTTGGTGACCGAGTTGATCAACCAGACGGTATTGCATTTTGTGATAGTCGCCCGGTGGCAGGGTGATCTCATGGATCAAGGGATTTTCTGCGGCGGGGTGAAGCTGATATGGAGTTAGATCGGTGTCGATGCCCCAGTTATTGAGATCTCCAATTAGATAGAGTTTGGCATCCTCATTGCCCACTAAAACCCGGATCGAGACGGATCCGTCAGGGTGGAAGCGGGGACCTGCAGCAGGTTGGAAGCTGGCGGGATCGAGAGTTGATTCGCGGCCCAGAGCATCGGTGGAAGCCAAGTGGAGTTGGGCAACATCAGGACTAATGATGATCGAGTGATCAATCGGTTCAGTGGTTACGGGTCGGGCGGGGGGCTCTAGGGGAAGTCGATCGGGGGGAGGGGTGCCTTGCTCTGCCGCCACGATCGCTTCCAGAGGCAGATCAGGAGGGGTTGGGATCTTGGGTTGGGGTTTGAGTTCAGTCGGAGCCTTGCTGGGAAGTGCTAGATCCTGGGGTACTGCAGCGATTTCTTCCGCTCCTTCAGTGCCTTCAAGATCCTGAGGTGCTGCAGCGATTTCTTCCGATTCTTCTGTGTTCTGAAGATCTTGAGATGCTACAGCAATTTCTTCAGGTTCTTCAGTGTCCTCAAGATCTGCAGGTTCTTCAGTGACCTCAAGATCTCCAGAGGCTTCGGTAACCTCAAGATCTTCCGGTTGAGACAACTCGACTTCGCTCACCTCAGCTTGATCGATAGGTGTAGAGATCCCAGGCTCCGGGGTAGCTTCTGAAGCTTCGGGGGATGGGGAGGTAAAGATCGAAACTAGGGCTTGCCAAGCTTTCACAATCCAGCCCAGCAACCCTTGATTATCTCCAGGCTGAGCGTCGGAGTTGCTGACGTCCAACCCAGTGCTGCTTATCGATCCTTCCCCATCCTCTGGTGATGGCGCTTGAGATGACACCTCAGGGACTGCTTGATTAGGCAGCTGGGCTAGGCTGAGATGCTGAGGCGGGAGCGTCGAAAAGGACTGCCTAGTTAGCGTTTTAATTGACGGGATCGGCTGCGCAGGTTGACGAACAAGCTCGACGTTGGCCACGATCGGATGCGCTCCCAGGTTGGGATCGGGGATGTTGAGAGGTGCAAAAGCCAGTTGGTGAGCCAAAGCTAATGTGAGAATATTCATAGAAATGCTCTAGGTTGAGAGACAACACTGTAGACAAGCTCAGCGCAAAACGATCCAAACAGCAGCGGTTGAGCTAGACCCTAAACTGGATCAGCAAAGGTGAAACAGAGGAGGAGCCAAACATAGCACCCGTTGTAAGCAAGCTGAAGGATCGAGGTTCAGGATCCAAAGCCAACTCACTTCTATTTTCTAGATGACTCTGCCAAACTTAAAGATTTATGTCAAGAGCTAAAGGAGACTTACAGCCTCTTGCCAACTCCCACAGAGATCGAGTACGCCTCACTAAGTCTTTTGGTTAACTCCGCTCAGATCTCCGATCAGAATAGTTCACCTACATCTGTACGCATTATGGATCATGGAATGCAGCGCTGGGAGGATCAATGTATTCTGGGAGGATCAAGGTATTAACGTATTAAGGAGCAGCTATTTATTGATCACGACCTGATTGTTCATTATGCTGGTATTGCAGCAAAACTTAACAACCTGCGATCTCGAAAAATATGTCCCGTTCCTCCATTCAACCTGCGCAAATTCGCTCAATTATCCCCGGATCGATTGCTGAGCATATCGGTTTGGAGATTGGAGATCGATTAGTCTCAATTAATGGGGTGGCTCCTCGTGATCTGATTGATTATCAGTTTGCAATAGCTGAAGAGCATTTAGTCTTAGAAGTCTTAGATCGAGAGAATGTGATTCATCAGGTTGAGTTAGAGAAAGATTGGGATCACGATCTGGGCATTGAATTTGAAACGGCCTTGTTTGATGGGTTGATCCAGTGTAATAATGCTTGTCCATTTTGTTTCATTGATCAACAACCTCCGGAAACTCGCGCAACGTTACATTTGAAAGATGACGATTATCGACTGAGTTTTCTGTACGGAAGCTATCTCACTCTGACTAACTTACCACCTGCTGAATGGGATCGCATTGCCCGGATGAGGCTCTCTCCTTTGTATGTATCGGTTCATGCTACGGAGCCGGAGGTTCGATCTCGGCTGCTCAAAAACCCTCGTGCCGGACAGATTCTCGATCAATTAGCGTGGTTTCGCGCACACCGTCTCCAGATCCATGCCCAAGTAGTCGTTTGTCCAGGGTGGAATGATGAGGATCACTTGACCCGAACGCTCTTAGATTTAGCCTCCTTCCATCTGCCGATCGCTTCTGGATCGAGAACTATTTCGAGTTCTTTCCCTCACCAATCTGGGGATCCTCAGGATGTAGAGAGTCTGAATCTGTTTGGAGATTCTAGGGCTCCGAAGCTCTGGGAGATGAATGCTAGCGAGTGGGACAATCTGGAGGATCTAGAGGATCTGGA
>CAZONZ010000052.1:0-7640 GCA_964581005.1 uncultured bacterium | reverse complement strand
CTTGAACCTCAGATCCCTGCTGTCCTGTCTGCTGCTGTTGTTCCGGTGGGCCTAACACGTTTTCGCCCTTCGGATGATCCCATCACTCCGGTTACTCCTGCTCAGGCCCTTGCTGTGATCGATCAAGTTCAAGCATTACAAGACCAATTTCAACAGGATCTGGGGACAACGTTTGCCTGGTTAGCGGATGAGTGGTATTTGCTTGCAGGTCAACCGATTCCACCTGCCGATCATTACGAAGACTACCCTCAAATTGGGAATGGAGTTGGATCGTTACGCTTATTTCTGAATGAATTTGAAGCCCTTGATCTCCCGCAAGCGTTACCCCGTCCAATCAATGTGATGTGGATTGTTGGCAATGCTGTTGAACAGGCGTTTCAACCCATTGTCGATCGCCTCAACCAGATCGAGAACCTGACCTTTACCATGATCCCAATCGCTAGCAACTTTTGGGGCCAATCGATCACCGTAACAGGATTACTAACAGGTCAAGATGTTCTAGCGGCCTTGCAAGATCGTCAACCATTGATCGTTGACGCCTTACTGCTTCCTGATGTGATGCTCAAGGATGGGGAAGCGTTTCTCGACGATCTTACCTGGCAAACCCTCCAACAGATTCTGCAGATCCCAGTGATCCGGGTTAGTGGAGGAGCAAGGGGGTTGATTGAGGGGATCCGAGCCCTGGAGGATCTCGATGTTGAATTATTACATGGATCTTTGAAAACTAAGAATCTTTTTATATAACACTGTTAACTAGGAGAGTTATGGTGCGTCAATTACAACGCAATGAAACTCTTGTCTATTTTGACATGCCTCAATTATTCTATGCTTCCGATCCGATCGGACTTGACTATCGTTGTTTATTGGTGTCAACTGACGAAAAAGAGGATACCTATTTGTGTACGCCAATATCGCTGCCACGCCTGAAGCAGTTTCTCTATGGCTTTTTAGATCTTCGTATTGTCTTTGAGAACCCAGAGACACAGGACTTTTCATTGGTAAGACTTGTGGCAATCTCGATACAGTTGCGGTATTTCCTGTCCTAAGTTCTGACATACCACCAGAATGGTACCCTGAGGCTGGTTTTTTCTTGCCCCCTTCTCCGTTAGTTCTAGAACGGTAAAAGTGAACCCACTAGTCTAGAGGTCTAGCTGCAGCAGACTCGATCTAGGACTCCGTTCGATCAAAGAGATCAAGGCAAGACGTGCTGATCGGGATCGATCGGCGAACAAAAATCTCAAAAAAATATAAATCCAGTCGAGAGGATCTGCCGTACTAAGGACAGAGCGTGGTTCTTAACCCCTCTGCCCATCCATCGGGAAAATCAGACATTTGACTTCACCGTTGAGGCTTTCTTTCTGATGCCAGGTGTAGCCATTCTCTTCGCTTGCTGAACGGGAAAGCCCAGTCTTGACAAGCTTTTCCACCGATCTCCAGTTCAGTGATCTTAGAGGATTCTATCACACTGGTCCTGATTTGTGTGTCTCATTGTCCTCTTCTTTTCCCTATTCCAGAATCCATTCACCTCTTGAACGTCAGGAGCTTATTTCCTATGCTGATTAAGCCTCATTTTGTAGTGGCTGTAGCCCTGTTTGCCAATATTTTGGGAGCTTGCTCGTCTGCAACCGATCCAATTGCACTTTCTCCAGAGTCTACTGAAGGGATCAGTGGAGTTTCTCTTTCCGTAGACAGTGCAATCAATCCTGAAGACGCTGTTGATTCTCGCGCGTTTGCGGATGCTTCACGAGTCACCATTGTTGGTGTGATCGAGGAACTGCCTCCTGCTAACCAGTTGATTGGCCGAGTGATCGGTTTCTGGGTTGTTGGTGGTCAAAATGTTCAAGTTGTTTCCCAAACCGAACTGCTATCCTCAACGTTTACATTGGGTGAGTTCGTGCGCGTGATCGGTCGTCAAGTTACTCCGAATGTGATCGTGGCAACGAGTATTGAAGCTGTTGCTGCTGACTTTGTCGGTGGAGCTGGTGACAACATTCTCGTAGGTAGCGACAATGTTGATGTCATTGATGCGGGAGCAGGTGACGATACTATTGATGGCCGCGGTGGTGCGGATGAGATCACCACTGGATCCGGCAATGATGTCTTGGTTTACGATGCTTCCAGCTCTGATATTGATCAGATTTCGGATTTTGACATCCAAAGCGATCAATTCCTATTTGATGCTTCTGACTTCGACATTCAAGGTGATCTGTCGTTTATCAATGCTCTCGCAGCAGATCTGCCCCCAGGCGGTGTCAACGTGATCGTGTTGCAGGATGCTGATGATGACAACGATCCAGCTACTGTTTTCAATGCACGTTCTTCGGCTCGTTTGATCGCAGATCAGGTGACTGAGGCTGTTCCTGGTTCCTTTGTTTACTTCAACTCCAGCTTGAGTCTGAATCGCCTCGTCTACACTCCAGACTTGTCGGATGGTGAAGCTCCACTCACGATCTTGAATGCACTGACGAACCTGACTGGCCAGGATGCGATCGATGCTCTACCAACCTTCACGGCCTCCAACTTTGCGTTTGAAGATGAGACCGTGATCTTTGGGGATGATGTTGACAATACCCTGATCGGGACTGCGGCTGATGATGTCCTGTTTGGTGAGCGTGGCAATGACACGATTGATGGTCAGGCAGGCAGTGATCAGATTGCAACCAATTTAGGCAATGACATTGTGGTCTATAATGCCACTCAATTGGGCTCAGATGCCGATCAACTCTCAGACTGGAATGTGAACCGCGATCAGTTCTTGCTCAACGCTGCTGATTTCGGTGTGATCGGTGGAGTTTCCTTCATCAATGCTGAGGCTGTGGATCTGCCTGCTGCAGGGGTGAACGTGATCGTGTTGCAGGATACTGATGATGACAACGATCCAGCGACCGTTTTCAATGCCCGATCGGCAGCTCGTTTGATCGGGGCTCAGGTTGAGGAAGCTGGTCCCGGATTCTTCATCTACTGGAACTCCAGTTTAGGTGTGAACCGATTGGTCTTCACCCCCGATTTGTCTGATGGCGAAGCAGCGTTCACCGTGTTGAGTGCCATCAATACTGTTACAGGTCAAGACGCTATCGATCAACTGCCCGTCTTCACAGCAGCAAATTTCTTGTTCAACTAAATCCTTGGAAGGTATTGGGAGATCTTCTAAATGATCATCCCATATGTTCTCAATTACCTCGAAATGGACATCTTTAGTACTCATCGCTTCACCTCGGATTCGGGGTGGGGCGTTTTCAGCTGCTGAACAACCCGATCCGGATTCCCCAAAACAGGATCAAGAGTCCAAGCATAAGCCGATCGAGCCAGAGGATCTTCAAGATTGACCAACGAACCGGGTGATCGGGACCCAGATAGCCTCGCACTTGCATCGCTGTAGCCGTTTGCTCAGCCCGCAACATCAAGTTTTCCAAGAACCGTTCAACCAATGCCAAGATCAAATGGATCCCACCCCGGATGCTCAGAGATCGCCAGCGGATGTCACGAGTGCGGACGGATCGAATCAAGTTTTGAACTTCTTCCACCACTAACGGTAAAAACCGAAGGGATAAGGTCAATGTCAAAATGATCTCTGCGATCGGGAGTTTGAATCGCTTTAATGGGTGGGCTAATCGTTCAATGGCTTCAGAGACTTCTTCGGGTGCTGTGGTGATCAGGAACAGGTTTGTGGCATAGAGGAGCGTGAAAAACAACGTGCCAACCCGGATCCCGACCGATAGAGTCCGCCGCGTGATCCTCAGAGGGCGACCTTGAAAACGGATCTGAGGTGCTGAAAAGACGGTGTAGCGATAGTGGGTTGCAGGGGGAAGATCCTGTAGCATCCTGGGTTGTAGGGGTTCCAGAGAGACGAGGCTTGGATCAGGTGGGGATCCTTCTGGAGACAGAGGGGATTCTATCAGGGGATCTTCTGCTGAGAGTTCCTGTGCAGACGCGGTGGATTCTGTTGGCGGATCCTCTCCTATCGTCTGTTGGATCTCCACTGGATCCATCGCAACCATTCCGTAATCAACCACTTCGGCCCCTTGGCGTTGGATCTGGGGGGTTACGCCTAAAGCATCAGGGGCGATCGCTGCAAAGATAAATCCAGAAAACCCTAGCGCCAGGATCCAAGGCAGTTGCTGGAGCCAAACCCGTCGAGGCAAACCGACAATCACCGGGAGGAGGATCAGCCCTCCAACCTGTAACAATCGCCATTCACTGGTGGCCAAGATCGGACTCAGCAGCACACTCAGCAGCCAGACCAGCTTGACACGGGGATCGAGTCGATGCATCCAGGTTTGAGGGGTTTCAAGGTAGAACCCTAACGGCACATTGCGCAGAATATCCACAGTGATCCTTGCTGAGCCCTCGTCATTCAGGTTGGTCGTGAGTGATTCTTACCGATCCGTGCTCACTCGTTTGAAGCCGTCTTCACGATCATCAAAGTGGGAATGGCCTGATCATAGGCCGATTGCATCTCCTCCATCAAGACCCGGATCCAAACCCGATCGGGTGCGGCAACGATCTCCAGAGGATCCGTGTGAGATCCCACCTCCCCCAGATCATGCCAATATCCAGCAAGCTCAGCCTGGAGGAATACTTCCCAAGCTGTCTGGACCTGGGGCGAGACAGACACTAGGATCCGAGCTCCCCCTTCACCAAACAACAGTTCATCCATCCGTATCCCACTGGCAGAGATCGGATTGACTTGTCCAAACGGAAGCCGGATCCGGGATCCTAAACCACTGCTGATACATGCTTCGGCCAGCGCTACCGCAAGTCCGCCCTCGCTACAGTCATGTGCTGAATGGATCCACCCCCGCTGGATCCCTTGCCGACACACAGATTGGACCCGCTGCTCCAGATCCAGATCAATCGCTGCAGGCCGACCTGTGACCTGGTGATGCACCACCGCCAGATATTCAGATCCCCCCAACGCGACCGCCTGAGGATCTCCCAAGAGATAGATCCGATCACCAGGAGCCTGCCAACCTTGGCCACAGATGAACTCTAGATCAGGCACCAAACCCACCATCCCAATCACCGGAGTTGGATAGATGGCTTGTCGGATCGGTGTTTCGGTTTTGGAGGGTAGGATCGTTTCGTTATAAAGAGAAACATTTCCGCCTGTGACCGGAGTTCCTAAAGCGCGACAGGCATCGGCGATCCCTCGACAAGCTTCTGCCAGTTGCCAGTAGACTACAGGGTTTTCTGGACTGCCGAAGTTGAGATTATCCGTGATCGCAATTGGCTCCGCCCCTACACAACTCAGATTCCGGGCTGCCTCAGCAACAGCTGCCTTGGCCCCCTCATAAGGATCCAAATACACCAAGCGTCCATTTCCGTCCACTGTCGCCGCCACCCCTTTTTGCGAGAACGGCACAGCGTTCACCTCACCGATCCCAAAAGCTTGCGATCGGATCCGCACCACTGCAGCATCTGCCCCTCCCGGCAAGATCACGGTATTGTTTTGCACCTGATGATCGTACTGACGATAGATCCAACGCTTCGAGGCAATGGTGGGACTGGCCAGAAGCTGTACTAGGATCTGATTCCAGGTGAGAGGATCGGGGTAATCATGGGTCAAGATCCCTGTGGGCTCTGGAGCAGGCAGCTGATCGGATCGCCAGCTCCAAGCAGCTTGAATATACTCTGGGGGATCCTCTAAGATCTCGCGCACATAAATCGGAGTATCATCAGCTAGGGCAGTTGCCGGGATCTCAGCCGCAATCTGGCCCTGGTGACGGATCCGTACAATGGGTTCAGCGATCACATGCCCTGCAACAACAGCGTGGAGATTCCAGTGCTGAAAGATCTCGATCAGTTCTGCTTCCCGACCTTGCTCCACCACAAACAGCATCCGCTCTTGAGATTCCGACAGCAAAAACTCCTGGGGCTGCATCCCGATCTCACGCACAGGCACCCGATCCAGATCAAAATCGATCCCAACTCCACCTCGTGCCGCCATCTCCGAGGTTGAACAGGAAATCCCCGCTGCCCCCATATCTTGAGCTGCGATCACTGCCCCAGTCTGAAATGCAGCTAGACAAGCTTCGATCAGACACTTGCCCAAAAACGGATCCCCAACTTGAACCGCAGGCCGATCCTGATCGGAGTCTTCGGTCAGTTCCGCACTGGCAAAGCTAGCTCCTCCCATCCCATCTCGCCCCGTCGTGGATCCCACATAAAGCACCGGATTCCCAACTCCACTGGCCCCCGACTTGATGATCTCTGGTGTTTCCATCAACCCCAAGCACATGACATTCACCAGTGGATTGCCGGAATAGACCGGATCAAAAGCCACCTCGCCTCCGATCGTGGGAACTCCTGTGCAGTTGCCGTAGTGGGCGATCCCGCTGACAACTCCAGCTAGCAGACGGCGGTTACGCGGATCGGTGATCGGACCCAATCGAAGCGAGTTGAGCAACGCGATCGGTCGAGCCCCCATCGTAAAAATATCGCGCAGGATCCCTCCGACCCCTGTGGTTGCCCCTTGAAACGGTTCCACTGCCGACGGATGATTGTGGGACTCGATCTTGAACACCAGTCGATCCCCATCCCCCAGATCCACAACCCCAGCATTCTCCCCTGGACCCACCAGGATCCGATCGCCTTGAGTGGGGAATTGCTTCAGCAAGGGGCGGGAGTTTTTATAGCAACAGTGCTCCGACCACATGACCCCAAACATGGCCAGCTCACTCAGATTTGGATCTCGTTCAAGGCGCGTTTGGATCAGCTGATATTCTGCCGGAGTCAGTCCTCTGGCTTTGAGATCGGCGGGGGAGTAGGGGATCGAAGAAGCAGAAACCACGATCAGTTCAGTCCCATTGAGAGTGATTGGTGCCACAAGCAGCATTCGTACTTTACCGCCATCGATCCCTTGCCGTCACCATCCGCCGTATGCTTCAACCGAGTCGATACTACCCTTAGACTCTTATGCCCTGATCCTCAAGCTAAACTAGACCCAACCCTAGCTCGGATCGATGCTATGTCGAAAATCCTCACTATCACCCTCCCAGATCCTCTCAATCAAGCACTCACCCAAGCCGTGGAAGAGTATTACATCTATGATCCCAATGAAGTATTACCTCTATGATCCCGATGAGCTCCGATTGGAGATCTGGCAAAGACAAGGCGATCTCCTACGCCGGATCAAGAGCGTGAATCCTTGCCTTGGATCAGTCCACGACTAGAGGTTCGGTTTGAGTGGCAGGTGGGGCAAGAGCTGAAGCTGTACCGTCCGGATGGTCGTCGCTTCCTCACCTTTCTGGAACTAGAGGAAAGAGCGCTCGCAGCTGAGCAGAGAGAGGAGCAGGAACGGCAACGGGCTGAGCAGGAACAGCAACGGGCTGAGCAAGCCGAACAGCGAGAGGAGCGACTCCGTCAGAGGCTCATGGATCTAGGTCTCGACCCGGATCACCTTTAAGACCCCTTGCTCCGATCGTCTTGTAACACACTCCAGCTTGAGTAGGCTAGACAATGGCAACAGAACCTAGAACAGTCTGAATCATCTGAGCAGTCATGACTTACCGAACCACTGGATCGAATACCCCGCCCTTACAGATCAGCTTTGGGTAAAGTATCACTTCCACTACAGATCAGCTTCGGGTCCACGATCACTTCCACGAGCTTGGATCGATCCGCTACAACAGAAGAGACGC
>CAZONZ010000051.1:0-15182 GCA_964581005.1 uncultured bacterium | reverse complement strand
TAAATCCGATCGGTTGCTCCTGATCGTGAAGCGTTACTTGGAACAGAGCATCAAAGCCTTCTGACCAGGACGGGATCTCAAACCGATGGTAGGTAGATCGAATACCTGCTGCTGGGATCCGTTCCTTTCCCTGTCGTTGAGCATTCCGAGCCAAAGCAGACTCCAGCGACGCTTCCACAAAGTAGCCCACGATCCGAAAGTGAGCTGATTGTGCTCGTTGAATATACTTCGCCCGATCGCTAACGGTTGGGTTGGTATTATCGATCACAAAGGGTTGCTTAGCCTCCAGGCAGGCTTGCACCAAAATGGCCTCTCGATGCCGCGTCCTCAGCATATCCAGATTGATCCGCACATGGGTTTTGAAGAAATACTCCCGACAGAAACTGGACTTGCCAGCCGCCTGGATCCCCATTAAGATTACGGCTTCCATCGGATGAGGTTTGGATCACGTGGATCAAGGGACGTAGCACCATGAGACTGCAGGCTAAACGAGTGGGATCAGAACGGGGTTGAGAACAGCTTTGATTTCTGACCTGTCTTCTGATCCTTGAGTCGCCGCAGCATTTTTTGGAAATACTCACCCAAATACTCTTCTAAAGTGGTCAGAGCTTTGGGATCAATGCCGAGAGCTTCATACACGAACGCCATGTCTGCATCCATCGGCTCTTCTGCTGCCAACACTTCCACAAAGGCCAGCCGATCCGCAATATTCCAGGTCCATTGAAAGAACTGAGTGAACCGACGAGCGCCCCGGATCAACCCTAGGGGCATGGTGCTCACTTTAGCGGTTCGATTCGACAACCGTTCACACAAGGCAATAATCTCTCGCGGCGTCCAGGCTTGGGGTCCAGCCAAGGGAAAGATCTGCTGCAATGCTGCCTCGGATCCTACCGCTTTGGCCACAAACTTGGCGATATCGATCGTGTCCATATAAGCAGTTGGCACAGCCTTTTCCGTGACCCACACCACTTGTTCCTCTAAGATCGGCAGCGCATACTGACCAATTAACCCCTGCATAAACCCACTCGGTCGAAAGATGGTGTAGGGCAATTGGGCCTGGATCAGGTATTTCTCAATATGATGCTTGAAGTTCATCAGGGGGACATGGGCATACTCGTGTTGAGCACCCATGATCGAAAAAAAGATGTATTGCTGTACTTCGGCAGCACGAGCGGCATTGATCAGGGCAACTTTGCCATCCCAATCCACCTGGCGGGCACTCAGAACATCGGTGGCTCGAAGCGTGGCGGAGTCGATCACAATCTCGATCCCTTCCAGAGCAGGCGGTAGGGTGTCGGGCCGGATCAGGTTGGCGACTTTGAGGCTGGCTCCCCATTCACTCAGAAAGGCAGCTTTGGCTGGATTGCGCACCAGACAGGTGACATGATGCCCTTCTTCCAGGAGGCGGCGTGCGATCTGCCGACCCAATGTTCCCGTAGCTCCGACAACCAGAATGTTCATAAAGTTAGTAATTCTTAACTTTTAGATAGTCTATCAGAAGACTGGGGCGATCCGGTCAACTCTCTCGGCCAACGTCTGAGCCTGAGCCAACGATCAGGTGTTTGGGGCAGGTGTTTGGGGCAGGTGTTTGGGACAATGGTCAGCGTTCCAAATGGCTGATGAATCAGTGCTTGCCTGGGGCAGCTTGAGGTATTCGATCAGCTGATTGTAACGAAAGCTAAAGGGAATGGACTCAACGGGGCCGAGGTTGGTTCAAGGCAATGGGGGAAGATCGATCAACCGTCTGGTAACTTAGTGCATCCAAGCTGTTATAACGTGGTCAGTCTAACTCAACGGCCCATTGATCACACGGCCCATTGATCACACGGCCCATTGATCACACGGCCCATTGATCGCAGGGAAGGGATCTCATGGAAAGCACATTTCTGATCGGATTGGGCTGGATTGGTGGATTGCTAGCCCGCCTGTTGCCGGGAGGCCCCACCTGGGGCTGGGTGCTGCCTTTACTGATCGGAGCGATCGGTGCTTTCTTGGTACGGCGGCGGGTGCGATTATCCCGGACTTGGGTGGTGGCGGGTTTGATCGGAGCTCTAGCGTGGACCTACTTAGGCTTGCGAACCCCAACTCCAGCTCCTAGTGACATTAGTTTTTCAGCCCCTCAACGACAGATCGCTGTGGTCGGTGAAGTGGTTTCGGATCTGAAGCTAACCCGCAGCGAACGATTGCAATTTAATTTTGCGGTTGAATCGTTTACCGATCGATCTGGGCAAACGGAAACCGCAACCGGACAGGTGTATGTCACCGTCTCACCCAAAGATGTTGGCGATCTGGATCTGCACCCTAGTCAAACGTTGAAATTAACGGGATCGTTATATACCCCTAGCCCAGCTCGAAATCCTGGCAGTTTTGACTTTCAATCCTACCTGCTTCAACGGGGGATGTTTGCTGGATTAAGTGCTTATGAGGTAGAGATCGTCGATCCGGGCCGGAGTTGGGGGGGCTGGGCCATGCGCCGACGGATCCGGCAGGCATTGATCAAAGGATTAGGCAATCAACAAGGCGGCTTACTGAGTTCACTGGTTTTAGGATCACGAGCAGGCCAGCTGGACTACACGCTTCAGGATGCGTTTCGAGAAGTGGGGCTGGCTCATGTTTTGGCTGCTTCTGGGTTTCATGTCACCCTCTTGATTGCAGTAGTCTTGGCTATCCTGCGGGAAAGTGGACCTCGCCAACGCCAAACAGCCGTCTTTGCGTTTCTAGGGATCTACATCCTTCTCACAGGATTTAGCCCCTCCGTGCTGCGGGCGGCGATCATGGGTGTTGCCGCGACCTTGGTATTGACCGAACCTCGTCTAAAGGGTCGGATCCGGCTGAATCCACTGGGGACGTTGTTAGCGGCAGCTGTGTTGTTACTGATCGTTCAGCCTATTTGGATCCAGGATCTTGGTTTTCAGCTGAGTTTTATGGCCACGTTGGGCTTATTGGTGGGGATCGAGCCGACCACTCGGCGCTTGGGTTGGATGCCTTTGGGATTGGCGGTGACCATTGCGCTCCCGATCGTGGCGATGGTTTGGACCTTGCCGTTGCAGTTGTGGGTGTTTGGCCGGATCCCAACTTACGCTGTGCTTGCGAATGTCTTAACCACGATTTTGGTGGTACCGATCCTGGTGGGTGGGTTTTGCGTGTGTGGATTGGCCTTGCTGGTGCCGCCATTGGGATCGTGGGTGGCGGTCTGGCTCAAGGTTTTGCTGACTCCCCTGATCAATATCGTCACGGCGATCGCCAGCTGGCCAGGAAGTTCTTACTATGCTGGATCGTTTTCGTGGATCCAGTGTCTGCTGTTGTACGGAGCTTTGTTGGGTTTGGTGTTTTGGCCGCAGTGGCGGGAGAAATTCCGTTGGCAGGGAACAGGTCTGATCATGGCCGTGATCTTCTGGGTGCCGGGGTTGCTTCCAGGGCCACCGCTGCAGATCACAGCCTTAGCCACTGGGCGAGCTCCCATCTTGGTGATCGAAACCCGTCAGCAAACGGTGGTGATCAACAGTGGTTCCCCTAGTACAGCGGAGCATACGTTACTCCCCTTTCTGCGGCGACAAGGGATCCGGCGGATCGAGGATGTGATTGCGACCACGGCTGAGGCAGGGGTCAGTGATGGGTGGGAGTCTGTGGTTTCAGCGATCCCTATCGATCAGTTTTGGGATGGGAGTGGTAGTCAGGTGGCAGGAGAGTATGCCAATGCTTTGGCCGCGATTCAATCGGCTGGATCGGATTACCAGTTATTGCGACCTGGTCAGAAGTTAGAGCTTGGGGATCAATTGGCGATGCAAGCCTTGCAAACGGATCCATTATTGCTGACCCTGACTACCCAACCTGAAAGCGATCAAGCTCAGAACTGGCTACTGCTGGGAACCGGAGATCTAAAAGCTCAAATTGAGATCATGAGCTCACCGTTAGTCCCGATCCCGATCGATTGGTTGTGGTGGGATGGTCGGGCCTTGTCACGCGAGCTGCTGGAGACCTTCCAGGTTGAAGCTGCGATCTCTGGAGGGGGCAAAGCGGAAGATCAGGCGAAAGCGTGGTTTGAGGAAAAGTATCGACCGATCTATGAAACCGACTTTCAATACATTCCCTGGACTCCGCAAGGGGTACAGCTAGAGCAACCCCTACTGGACTGAGCTTGGATCCAGCATTCTTCCTCGCCGAGAACCCCATTCCGCTAGAGCGAGAGATTAAGATCTGACAAAAACATCTGATCCTAAGGCCGAGATCAGGCGGGCAAGGGCATACATGTCTTCGAGTGTGTAGTTGTGTTGCTGCACCAGATCCTGAATGGCTTCATCTTGTTCAGCGGTAAAGATCTGGGTCCGAAAGGATTGAGTAACAATTTCACTGATTGTCATGACTCAAAAAGGTATCTTAACTCTGCCCAGTCTGCCAGATCAGTTGGGTTCGTGCCTAGCGGCTTGGTGTTAAGAGGTATACATCGATCGAGGAATTCTGCCCAGATGCCTAGATCAGAAATTCCTAAAAAAATCGATCATTTTCTCACCACCATGGCAAGCACTGATTCAGCAGACGGGGAGGAAGGCGATCCCACACGTCAATACAGTTCTAGAATTTTGGTTTGGTCATCCAACCGATCCTGATTGCAGTTAGATACATACGGATCCAGCGTTCAATGCTGAGGGAGATCGGGTTTATAACCCATTAAAAGCGCCAGTTCCAACCATTTCCAAAAGCAATCAACATTGTTGAAGCCGATCGAACGGAACCAACCTAACTGAGTTTCAACATCCAGCAATTGATTGGAGGGATCATCGTCCTCAAGAGTTCTGCCAATGGATCGGAGGAAGTGTTCGTGTAGAGCTGGAGTGGGAGAAGCGACATGTTCTAAGTTGCAAAAGATCCCACCTGGTTCGAGCCGATCGAAGATTTCCGCATAGAGAGCTTGCTTACGGCTGTGACTGCAGTGGTGGATCGCAAAGCTGGAAACAATCACATCAAACACGCCCAGATCCGGTAAGGGATCCTCTAAATTGTGCTCTATGACTTCAATGCTTGGATCGTGAGCAAAGCGGTTGCGAGCTTCCGTCAACATAACTGGGGAGAAGTCTAGAGCAACTCCCGCCGCTTGAGGTCGATCAATCTTCAGCAAGGCTAATAAACGCCCGTTTCCAGTCCCTAGATCCAGAATTCGCTGAGCGGTGTGGGGGACATGATCAAGAAGGACGGATTCCCCTTCAGTCCGATGCGGCAATTGATCAGCTCTGGCCAGGTAAGCTAACGCATGTTCAGTCTCAGTCCAAAGATTGGTTGAGGGTGCCATGAATCATCTCCAAAAGCAGGATCAAGTGGACTATAGCAGAATGGCACTGACGGAAGCCGAATTAAGCAGCTAGTTTTGCTTTGAGCACTGAACGAGGCTGCTGCATCCTGGAATCGGTTAGCCCACTCTGCCGCAATCAAGTAGATGTGTGACAGAAATTTGTGTGTGCTAAAGTTGATTGATAGCAAGGCTTACCTCTAGTGTGAGTCGTTGCTAGAAACAGTTGAATCTTTTAGAGGCTATCTACGTAAAGGCGGATGGAGATCATCAATGAATTTCAAAGGAAACCTGTTTAACCAAAAGAAAGGTGTTTTCACACGTTTATTGAGTCCTCTCCTCTTGGTGATGCAAATATTTCAAATATTTCAAGATTTTATCCACCACCTTGCGTGGTCTGAACTTATTTATGGAAAGACACCCAAAAGCTCATCTCTTCAATCCCTTGTTTTTGTTACTTTTTGCTTGCTATCGTTAGTTGAATTTTTCTGGGGTATTCACGTTGGTCTTTTTATTTTGGGGTTTGGGATCTATGCCATTGTTGAAAAAATAATTATTCAGAGATACTACAAACAACAAGGTGGGCGCGTTCAAGTAACTTTATCCTGTCAAAATCGGCATTGCTATTGGAAGGAACACTATCCCAATGGCCAGATTCGCCAGAAACAGATGCCGCCAGCAACCATCCACCAAGTTTTCCTCCAGCTCATCACAGTCCGAGGAGGTTTACTCGATCAAGAGATTACTCAGGTATGGCAGGTTTTCCTGCGCCTGACCGATAAAACAGATCTCAGGATCAGTGAAGATGTAGATGCTAGTACAGCTTGGCGAAAGGCCAACTATTTGGCAAACTCACTCAATATTCCCTTAACAGTTCTGAGCAGCAAAGGCAAAGGCCCGCATGCAGCCAGTCAATTTCTGCCTATACGAGGAGCTTCAATATCTAAATTTGTCACTAAAAAAACAACATCACGGGGGGGGTGTATCTACACTCAATGGACCCTCAGAAATTCTTGGAAACTTCTAGGACAGGCGTTTCATGAGGCGGGTTTCCTTCTTTTTATTACTCTTTTATCGGAATTCATGGAAACCTTTGGCGAGATGCTCGCTTCAATTGTAGGGATTCACTCTTCAAATTACCTCAGTGATGTTCTAACTCTGTTTTTAGTTAGCCCCAACTCTTGGGATCTCCTCTTAATTGGGGTTGCAGTTGGTCTGATCGTTGTACAGGGAATCCGAATTAGTCAATCCAAACTCATTCACATTCATACAAATCAGTTAAAGATTGTATTCAATAAGCAGGTTCGGATCAACTGGCCTCTGGATTCTATCCAGTCCATTATATTGCTGAGGCAACCCGTACCATTAATAGCCATTTGTAGCACTATGGGGATGACTACTATTGAACATTTATTAGATGACTCTGATTATCGCACTATGATGATGTATCTGGAAGAGTCCCTTCCAGAACTAGCTTGATCCTGGGATCTAGGAGCCAAATCAAGACTTGACGACTCTCCGTGCTAAAGCGACGGGGCTACCAAGCTCCCGAACTTTGGACGTGTTAGCCTCTATAGAGCCTTGTCGTCATCCTGTAGCAATTCGCAAGTATGGGATCAACCTTGACGACCTCAACAGCAAAGCTCGCCCAGTACCAACATTGGGTCGAGAGCTTTGATCACAGAAGAACTGTTGTTACAGTTGGTACAGTTGTTACCTACAGCGTCTCCAATTGCAGATATTCGGGCTACTTGGTTTTGTGGCGAAATCGGTCTCTAACCATGATCTAAACCATTGGGTAGCCTTGCTTCCGGGGATAGGCTTGGGCGATCTGTTGCACCAATCGATCACCGCACCCTCTACAATAACAAAGCGGACCTTTCCATCCTGTTTTGATCTGTTTCATGAAGCTAGCTTATCTGGACTGTGCTGCTGGCATTGCAGGTGACATGTGTCTCGGAGCCCTGATCGATGCAGGGGTTCCACTGGATTACCTGACCCACCACTTAAAAAGCCTGGGGATCGACAACGAGTTTACGCTCCAGGTTCAATCGGTCCGCCGTTGTGGTCAGCCTGCCCTCCATGCTGTTGTTGATGTTCTTTCCGATCAGCCTCCTCAAGCCCGCCATTGGCCAGAGATCCGAGATTTGATCGATCAAGCCGAACTCCCACCTGCCGTTAAGACTCGAAGCTTGCAGGTGTTTCACCATCTAGCTGAAGCAGAAGCCAAAGTTCACGAAGAGTCTGTCGATCAGGTCCATTTTCATGAAGTAGGGGCCGTGGATGCCTTGGTAGATGTGGTGGGGACTTGTTTGGGGTTTGATTGGTTGCAAGTAGAACGGATCCTCTGCTCCCCCCAGCCCATCGGTGGCGGCTGGGTCCAAACTGAGCATGGGCGGTTAGCCGTGCCGGTTCCTGCTGTGATCCAACTTTGGGAAGATGCCCAGGTGCCGTTACTGAGCAATGGGATCGATGCTGAATTAGTAACCCCCACGGGTGCAGCCATCTCAACGACCCTGGCCACTGAGTTTGGCGATTGTCCTCCCATGCAGTTACATCGGATCGGTCGGGGGGCTGGCACGCGAGAATTGCCGATCCCCAATGTGCTGCGTCTCTGGATTGGGGAAAGTCATGGATCCGATCTGACGGAGACTGTGGCGGTGCTGGAAACTCAGATCGATGATCTCAATCCTCAGGTGATTGCTTACATGACAGATCAGTTACTCACCGCTGGTGCTCTGGATGTGTTTACCCAGGCGATCACGATGAAGCAGGGGCGTCCGGGCATGTTGGTGACGGTTCTATGTCTGCCGGATCAGATCCCGATGTGCGAAACGATTATATTTAGTGAAACAACCACGCTAGGGATCCGCCGAAGTCTGCAGCAGCGTTCGATTTTGTCCCGCGAGATGGATCAAGTCTCAACGGAATATGGTGAGATTGGCATGAAAGTGGCCTGCCGCTATGGACAGGTGATCAATGTGCAGCCGGAGTTCCGCGATTGTGTGGCCAAGGCTCAGCAATTTCACTTACCTGTTCAAACCGTCTGGCTGGCAGCTCAGGCGGCATGGAAGCAAACTCACGGCTAGATCCTCATTTGCGAGTCCGGGGATCACCTCCTCCAACCGAATGGCCAAAGGCTTTGACAAAGTACTCCCGTGTACCGGGTTTGAGTACCCCTTGATCGACCAACGCTTGTGACAACGATTGACCAGGTTGGACCCGCTTCTGCGCTGATTGGATTTGATCCGGACTGACGATCCCAGCCGCTGCAAGATAATCACGCAACTTGCGAGAGCCTTTCACCTTGACGGAATAGCCTTCTTCACTAAAGAACTTGATCGTCTCTGCTTTCAGCCCTGTGTATCGTCTCAACACATCAGTGAAGGTGCCACCCTCTTTGTCCCACGCGGCCAGGATCTTATTGATATCAGTTTCCGAGATCAAGGCTGCCAGTCGTAAGTGAACTAAAACCCGCTGGACCCAGGGTGTTGCTTTGGCAAGGGGTGACGATTCATCGAGCCCTAAGACCTGACCATCGGGAGAGATCGATAACGATCCCCAGAGGGAGGGGGGGCTTGCAGGTGGATCGGTGAGATCGACAGTCTTGCGTTGCTGCAAACCGGATTGAGCTGTGCCGGTTGGGTCGGGTTGCAACTGTTGCTTTAAGCGTTCCTGGAGAGTTTGGATCCGATGCAGGTGGGTTGATTGCTGTTCCTGGGCTTGGCGCAGCAAACTAACATTTTTCTGTTTTTCCTGACTTAATTGGGTTTCCAGGCGAGCGATCTGTTCAGCCTGTTCTTGAGCAGCTTGCTGTTGGAGCTGCAGCTGGTACTGAAAATCCATACTTTGGCGACGAGCTTCGGCCAAATCTGAGATCAGACGAGCTTTCGTGGCCTGAACTTTCTCAACTTGGGTTTGCTTATCCTGCACTTGAGTTTGATACTGCTGCAAAGTCTGCCAGTGATCTTGAGCCTGTTGGGAGATGGTTTCGATCTCCTGGTGAAGGCGCTGCATCTCCTGCTCGACCTGAACTTGATAGGCTTCCCAGGCTTGCAGTTGTTGCTGATCCTGGTATTGCTGAGTTTGGAATTGCTGATTGAGCCACTGTTGTTGTTGCAGCTCAGCTTGGGCTTGCTGGAGTTGCTGCTGGAGGTAGGTGATATTTTGCTGAACTCCGGCGAGGTTTGGGTTCTGGAGTTGGCCCTGACTCAGGCTGGCTTGGAGTTGGGTTTGTTGGTAATGAGCCTCTCGCAGTTGGGCCTCTAGATCCCGTTGCTGTTGCTCCAGTTCCCGGATCTTTTGTTTATGATCCGTTACCTCGTTGGTAAGCTGTTGGTTCAGCCACTGTTGGCCTTGGAGGGCAATCTGACTTTCCTGGAGCTGCTGTTGCAACTGAGTAATGGTTTGCTGTAACTCCTGTTCCTGGACACTAGATTCCTGGGCACCAGAGGCGGAGGGTTGCTCTGAGATCGCTTGGAGTTGGCGTTTTAGGTCTGCAATCTCCTCTTGATCTGCGGCATGGATCTGATCCCATTCCTGGCGTTTTTCCTGGATGTGGGCCTCTAGTTTCTGGATCGTGTTGCGATAGATCTCAACCTGCCGCTCCAAAGTTTGCGGATTCGAGCTGCTGGGTCTCATGGGGGGAATCCCAACTAGAGTCGATCCGTTGGAGGACGTAATGGGTTTACGGGGACGAGCTTGGACGATCTCCCAGGTATTGGGGGCTGCTAACCGTCGAAGTTCCTCTTGCTCCTCGATCATCCAAAACAAAACATCCGATCCTAACCAACCCTGATCCACTAAGACCTCTCCAAGTTTACGGTGGGGTTGCCGATTTTGCTGGACTAAGGCATAGCGTAATTGATCGAGGGTGAGGTAGCCGTAGAGGAGCAGGATCTGTCCCAAGCGCAGCATGTGGCTGGGAATAAACGGATACAGTTTTTCAGGGGATAGCCAGCCGTGTTCAATGCAGATCTCTTCCAAGCGCAAGCCCGTTTCTGGTTTCTCCCACATGGCTTGGGTCAGCTGGGCTTGAGTGAGCAACCCGGCCCGGAATAAAACTTCCCCAAGGTAGATGTCAAACTGCTCGTCCTCCGGCAGTGAATTCAGATTTCCTGAGGGCAGGGTCATGGCAGCAAAGCTCCAGGCTCAAAGACGACCAACATCCAGCAAAGTTATTAGGACTAGATGAAGTTATGTATTGATCATAAAAAAAGTCTAAGCTATGCGGCTCAGTATAACGGGCAATGAGATCGGATGGCTGTGATCTGTGGCCCAACCTGTCCTGATCCAGCTGAATTGCGGATCGCGTTGAGGGTAGCCTCGGCAGGATCTCGTAGGTGCAGTTGGGAAGAGTGTTCTCTTCATGCCCAGCAACAATCAAGAACCGACCTTGATCGAGATCAACCTTCCCGTAGGAGCCCCCATATCTAGCCATGCCATTGAACCGAGTCGTTTGAATGAATCATAAATTCTCTATGAAGCTGGAAGAGCGTCCAAGCCAGTGATCCAGGCTGGTGATCCAGTTGGCTTCTATCTCATTGGCTTCTACCCCATTGGCTTCTACCCCATTGGCTTCTATCTCAATGGTGATCCATCAATGGGATCCACCCAAGAAGTGTGAACAGGTTTTAAGCCAATCGTGAATAGATGCAAAGTTATGCAATCTGACCGATCTTGTTCTCAGAAAGTCAATCCACTCTTGCTTAGAATCGGATTACCATACTAGGTTTAGTTAGGCTAGATTAATTAGCTATTCTTTGTATTTTCTTTGCCAGAAGGGTGGATAGATACATTCGGAAACGAAACATGATCAAATGTTACGTCTGTGTAGTTTTCGTTGCTCTAGCTAGGTCAATTCAGACTTGTTAGCATAGGCATAAAGTCCGTGCGAAGCCAAATCAATCCTGAATTTTTGCCCTGTCATGATGAAATTTGTGTTGATCTGGAATGGGAGTTAGCACTAGTTATCCTGATAACAGAATTGTTGGTTTCGATCGGGTTTAATGGGTTGGGTAGCTAAATGGACTCATCGTTTGACTCAACTGTTGACTCAACTGTCGATTCTTTCCAGCTAAGGGTTCAGTCCTAGTGCCCCAATTCGCTCACTGAAGCTTGCAGAGGTTGCCTTATGCCTGACAAAAAATTTGAGACGTTGGATGGAAATGAAGCTGTTGCCCGTGTCGCCTACGCCCTGAACGAAGTATCGATTATCTATCCGATCACTCCTTCGTCTTCGATGGGAGAGTGGGCTGATACTTGGTCTGCTCAAGGCAAAGCCAACCTCTGGGGTACGATCCCTTCAGTGGTAGAGATGCAAAGCGAAGGGGGAGCTGCAGGTGCCGTACATGGGGCCTTGCAAAGCGGATCGTTAACGACCACGTTTACCGCCTCCCAGGGATTACTGCTGATGATCCCGAATATGTACAAGATCGCGGGTGAGCTCACCCCCACCGTCTTCCATGTTTCGGCTCGATCTCTGGCGGCCCAAGCCCTCTCGATTTTTGGCGATCACAGTGATGTCAACGCCGCTCGTGCCACGGGCTTTGCGATGCTCTGCTCCGCCTCTGTTCAGGAAGCTCATGATTTTGCCCTGATCGCTCAAGCTGCAACCTTGGAATCGCGGGTGCCCTTTTTGCACTTCTTTGATGGCTTCCGCACCTCTCACGAAGTCCAGAAGATCGAGATCCTTACCCACGACCAAATGCGGGCCTTGATCCGGGACGAAACGATCCTAGAACATCGGCAACGGGCCATGACCCCCGATCGGCCTGTGTTGCGAGGCACGGCTCAAAACCCTGATGTCTACTTCCAAGCCCGCGAAGCCGCTAATCCCTACTACTTGAGTTGTCCAGAGAAAGTGCAACAGGCGATGAATGCCTTTGCAGAGCAAACCGGACGTCAGTACAACCTATTCGACTATCACGGCCATCCCGAAGCCGAAGTGGTGATCGCTCTGATGGGATCCGGCTGCGAAACCGCCCACGAAGCGGTGGATTATTTGGTTGCTCAAGGGGAGAAGGTTGGAATCCTGAAAGTGCGACTCTACCGACCCTTTGATCAAAACGCCTTCCTCCAAGCCCTGCCAGCCAGCACTCGCCGGATCGCTGTTCTAGATCGAACCAAGGAACCCGGCAGTTTGGGTGAGCCCCTGTATCTGGAAGTGATCGCTGCGATCATGGAAGCGGGCCGGACCTCGATCCAGGTTGTCGGGGGCCGCTACGGTCTCTCCTCCAAAGAATTCACTCCGGCAATGGTGAAAGGAGTGTTTGACAATCTGAGAGCCCCCGAAGCCCGCAACCACTTCACGATTGGGATCCATGATGACGTCACCCACACCAGCTTGAGCTACGATCCTAATCTTTCTTCAGAGGCTGATAGCACCACTCGCGCCGTCTTCTATGGATTGGGATCGGATGGTACGGTTGGAGCCAACAAAAACAGCATCAAGATCATTGGTGATGAAACCGACAACTACGCTCAAGGCTACTTTGTCTACGATTCCAAGAAGTCTGGATCTGTCACGGTCTCTCACTTGCGCTTTGGGCCGGAACTGATCCGCTCAACCTATTTGATCACTGAAGCTAACTTTGTGGCCTGCCATCAGTGGGAGTTCCTGGAAACGCTGGATGTACTCAAGTCTGCTGCTGAAGGCGCGATCTTCCTTGTCAATAGCCTTCTCCCAGAGGATCAGGTTTGGCATGAGTTCCCCCGTCAGGTGCAGGAACAGATCCTGGCCAAAAAGCTGAAGGTTTACGGGATCAATGCCTATGAAGTGGCGAAGGCTGCAGGGTTAGGAGGCCGGATCAATACGGTGATGCAGACCTGTTTCTTTGCCCTGTCGGGGATCCTGGCTCGTGAAGAAGCGATTGAAGCGATCAAACGTTCGATCCGCAAGAGCTACGGCAAAAAAGGAGAGGAGATCCTGCAGCGAAACATGGCTGCTGTGGATGGAACTCTGGATCAGCTCTACCCGATTGAGGTTCCAGCTCAGGTGGACGCCGATGCGCGCTCCATGACAGAACCTGTGTCAGATCAGGCCCCTGAGTTTGTCCGGGATGTCCTCGGTCTGATCATGAAACGGGAAGGCGATCAGTTACCTGTGAGTGCGTTCTCCTGTGATGGATCGTTCCCAACCGACACCGCGAAGTGGGAAAAGCGCAACATCGCTCTAGAGATCCCGGTGTGGAATCCTGATATCTGCGTTCAGTGTGCCAAATGTGTGATCGCCTGCCCCCACGGAACGATCCGCAGCAAGGTCTACGAAGGATCCCAGCTCGAAGGCGCACCCTCAACCTTCAAGAGCACCAAAGCCAAAGATCCTAACTGGAAAAATCTGACCTTTACTCTGCAGATCGCAGCAGAAGATTGCACGGGGTGCGGATTGTGCGTTGATATTTGCCCTGTCAAAGATAAGTCTGATACCAGCCGTCGAGCGATCAACATGGCTCCTCAGCGCCCCCTCCGCGATCAAGAACGGGAGAACTGGGACTTCTTCCTGCAGCTGCCCTTACCCGATCGGCGCACCTTAAATGTGAACAAGATCAAGTACCAGCAGTTGCAAGAGCCTTTGTTTGAGTTCTCTGGAGCCTGTGCTGGATGTGGAGAGACGCCCTATGTGAAGTTGGCCAGCCAGCTGTTCGGGGATCGGATGATCATTGCCAACGCCACAGGCTGCGCCTCGATCTATGGCGGCAACTTGCCCACCACCCCCTGGGCTCAAAACGCCGAAGGACGTGGCCCCACGTGGTCGAACTCTTTGTTTGAAGATAATGCCGAGTTTGGGATGGGCTTCTGCATCTCGATCGAAAAACACCAGCAATTCGCCACAGAATTGGTTCAGAAACTGGCCTCGATCCTAGGTGACGATCTGGTAACGGGCTTGATCAACGCCGATCAGCACAATGAGGCTGGGATTTACGATCAACGGGAACGGGTGGCCCTGCTGAAGCAGCGGTTACAAGTTTTCTTAGAGGGCAAGGATCGAGCCAATGCCAGCGATGCAGAGCGGGAGCAGATCGATCAAGCAACCTACCTCCTTTCCGTCGCAGACTATCTGGTCCGCAAGAGTGTATGGATCATGGGAGGTGATGGCTGGGCCTACGACATTGGCTTTGGGGGATTGGATCATGTCCTGGCCAGTGGTAAAAATCTGAATGTGTTGGTGCTGGATACCGAAGTCTACTCCAACACAGGTGGTCAAATGTCGAAAGCAACGCCTCGTGCTGCAGTGGCCAAGTTCGCCGCTGGTGGCCGACCCTCCGCCAAGAAAGATCTGGGTCTGATGGCAATGACCTATGGCAATGTCTATGTGGCCAGCGTGGCGATGGGAGCTAAAGACGAGCACACCCTCCGCGTCTTCCTGGAAGCCGAAGCCTACAATGGTCCCTCGCTGATCATGGCTTACTCTCACTGCATTGCTCATGGGATCAATATGAGGGCAGGGATGCAGCAGCAGAAGTTGGCGGTTGATACAGGTCGCTGGCTGCTCTATCGCTACAACCCCGATCGAGTTGCCCAGGGAGAAAACCCACTGATCTTGGATAGCCGCTCACCCAGTCTGCCGATCGAGAAGTCGATGTATTCCGAAAACCGCTTCAAGATGTTGACCCACGGCAACCCAGCTGCAGCCAAAGCCCTCTTGGAGCAAGCTCAGCAGGACGTTCGGGCTCGCTGGAACATGTACCACTATCTGGCCAACCGTCAGATCGAGCAGGTTCAAAACGGCAATAGCCAAGCTCCCGCAAGCTCTACTCCTGCCGCTGCACCTTCTCCCCAAGCTTGATCCAACCGAACTAACCCAGGATCAAGAGTTTGGCAAGAGGTTCTGAGGATCCCGCCCTAAATCTTGATCAAGGCTGTAGCCCCCTAGATGTGATCTCAGGGGGCTTTTTAA
>CAZONZ010000050.1:11679-15200 GCA_964581005.1 uncultured bacterium | reverse complement strand
GCAACATCAAGCCACTGGCTCACTGACCAAGAATTGACCACGATCAAGCAGGAGGAGCGTTCATGATTATTGCAGATACAAACTTGATTGCTGATCTTCTGATCGAAGGTGAACATACTGAACAGGCTGAATCTATTTTGAATACCGATTCAGAGTGGGTCGCCCCTCACCTTTAGCGATCAGAGTGGACAGTTTTGCTGAGGGCTTGGAGGAAGAGGCCGGATGGGCCGATCTCTTGCACACAAGATCAGCACTTGCTCCTAAAATGGGAATGATCTTCGGATCAACTCTAGGTCTAGACTAAGCAGTCCTGTGTAATAGGCTACTATTTTGGGTTGCCATTGTCGTTAGGTTAACCGATCCACCCACTCTGTTCTCCAGGAGGAACCATGCTGGCTGACTATCGCCTTCATTCTGAACAACGCCAAGCCCTTGGGATCCCACCTCTCCCACTGACGGCCTCGCAAACGGCCCAGCTATGTGAGCTGCTTCAGGATCCTCCTGCTGGAGAAGCCGAGTTTCTGCTGCATTTGCTCCATGATCGGATCCCGCCCGGAGTGGATGAAGCAGCCTATGTTAAAGCCTCCTTTTTGGCTGCGATCGTTAAGGGAGAATCCCAATCCCCCTTGCTCAGTCCTGCGGATGCTACTCAGATCCTGGGCACGATGCTAGGTGGCTACAATGTCGAGATCTTAGTCAAACTGCTTCACGATCCCCGTCCAGAAATTGCCGAATTAGCCGCTCAAGCCCTGAGTCAGACGTTGCTGATCTTTGATGCCTTCCATGATGTGCTTGAATTAGCGGAAACGAATCCCAAAGCAAAACAAGTGATCGATGCCTGGGCTGCCGCAAGCTGGTTTTTGAGTAAAGATCCTCTGCCTGAATCGATTACCGTCACAGTCTTCAAGGTTGAGGGTGAGATCAATACCGATGATCTATCTCCAGCTCGTCATGCGACCACTCGACCGGATATTCCCCTCCATGCTCTGGCCATGTTGGAATCCCGTGCGCCTGGATCCTTAGACACGATTGCTCAGTTGAAACAGCAGGGACATCCGGTTGCCTTTGTAGGCGATGTAGTCGGAACCGGATCCTCACGTAAATCCGCGATCAATTCGGTTCTCTGGCACTTAGGTCATGATATTCCCTATGTTCCCAACAAACGAGCTGGAGGCTACATTCTAGGCGGATCGATTGCCCCGATCTTTTTTAATACCGCTGAAGATGCAGGTGCATTGCCGATCCAATGTGATGTCAGCCTCATGCAAACCGGCATGGTGATCACGATCCATCCCTATCGAGGGGAGATCACGAACTCAACAGGCGAAGTGATCAGTCGTTTCACCCTGCAACCGGAAACGATCTTGGATGAAGTGCGGGCCGGAGGACGGATCCCGTTATTGATTGGGCGAGCGTTAACGGATAAAACTCGACAGGCGTTAGGGTTGGATCCAAGTTCAGTCTTCACCCGCCCCTCGATTCTGGCAGATAGTCACAAAGGGTTCACCCTGGCTCAAAAGATGGTGGGCAAAGCCTGTGGGCTTGTGGGAGTCCGACCGAGTACGGCTTGTGAACCGATCATGACTACAGTGGGATCTCAAGATACGACCGGACCGATGACACGGGATGAACTCAAAGAGCTGGCTTGCTTGGGCTTCAATGCAGATCTGGTCATGCAAAGTTTCTGCCACACAGCGGCCTATCCCAAACCCGTTGATGTCCAGGTGCATCAAGAACTGCCAGATTTCTTCTCAGCACGAGGAGGCGTGGTTCTACGTCCTGGGGATGGGATCATTCATTCTTGGCTCAACCGGATGCTACTCCCCGATACGGTGGGCACAGGGGGAGATTCCCATACCCGCTTCCCGTTAGGGATCTCGTTTCCTGCTGGATCTGGTCTGGTTGCCTTTGCTGCAGCCTTAGGGGTGATGCCGCTCAATATGCCAGAGTCTGTGCTGGTCCGGTTCACAGGTGAGTTGCAGCCAGGGATCACCCTCCGAGATATTGTGCATGCGATCCCCTATGTGGCAATCCAAAAGGGTCTGCTAACGGTGGAAAAGCAGAATAAGAAAAACATTTTTGCCGGTCGGATCATGGAGATCGAAGGTTTGCCAGATCTGAAGGTTGAACAGGCGTTTGAATTAACGGATGCCACGGCGGAACGATCCTGTGCAGGCTGCACGATCAAGTTGGGTGTGGATACTATTGCTGAATTTTTGCGATCGAATGTGGCCTTGCTGAAGAATATGGTGGCGCGGGGCTATCAAGATCCTCGGACGATCCTGCGACGGGTGGCCCAGATGGAGGCATGGCTGGCTAATCCTGTGCTGATGGAGGCGGATCCTGATGCAGAATACACTGAAGTGATCGAAATCGATCTAAGTACGATCACGGAACCGATTGTCTGTGCGCCTAATGATCCCGATAATGTCAAGACTCTGTCAGAAGTGGCTGGGGATCGGATTGATGAGGTGTTTATTGGATCCTGTATGACCAACATCGGCCATTATCGGGCGGCAGCTAAGGTGCTAGAAGGTCAAGGACGGGCAAATGTCCAACAGTTTTGGATCTGTCCTCCCACGCGGATGGATGAGTATCAATTGAAGCAGGAAGGCGTGTACGGGATCTTTGGGGCAGTTGGTGCTCGGACGGAGATGCCGGGGTGCAGCCTTTGTATGGGTAATCAGGCACGGGTCGCGGACGGAGCAACGGTGATGTCCACATCAACCCGCAACTTCAACAACCGCATGGGCAAGGATGCGCGAGTCTACCTTGGATCTGCCGAACTCTCAGCAGCTTGCGCTCTCCTGGGCCGGATCCCAACAGTGGACGAATACCGCGATATTGTGGCTAACCGGATCAATCCCTATGCGAGTGAACTCTATCGCTATCTCAACTTCGATCAGATTCCTGGGTTTGAAGATGAAGGGCGTGTGATCCCTGTCGATCAAATGCCCCGGATCGAAGACATTTTAGGGATCCCCAGTCTGGTCTGAAATCCTAAGAGGATGGATCCTCAAGATGCTCAAGAGACTCGATCCCAAGGTTCTTGATTCGCGGGAGGAGCTTGAACAATCATGGCAACCGATCGGATCTCGGCCTTGGGATTAGATGTGGGCAATCGCCGGATCGGGGTGGCGGGGTGTGACGCTCTGGGGCTACTCGCTACTGGGTTAGGTGTGATCCATCGTCGATCGTTGACTGCCGATATTGCCGAGGTGAAAGCCTGGATCGATCGTCGCCAAGCTCAGATCCTTGTCGTTGGCTTACCTTTACTTCAGGATGGATCAGAAGGATCTCAAGCACGCAAGGTGAAGCGATTGATCCGGGCTCTGCAGGCTCAGATCGATCTACCTGTGGAGTACGTCAACGAATACCTCAGCACCGTTCAAGCCGAGTGGGATCTGCACTCAGCGGGTCTCTCCGCCAAACAGCAAAAACCGTTGATTGATCAGCAGGCTGCGGCGGTGATCCTGCAAGACTGGCTAGATGCGCGGCGGTAGGTTATCGGCTAATAACAA
>CAZONZ010000050.1:5930-11579 GCA_964581005.1 uncultured bacterium | reverse complement strand
GACTTTCATGAGTGGGGATATTTATCCTTCAGGTCTATCAGGATCATCGTTCTTGGAATAACTATCTCCCTGCTGCCGGATCTTAGGCTCAGAACCAGATCGATAGATCACTCCAACGACCATAGCAGACAAGCTGACGATCACAATAGCTAGAGTTTCGTGTCCTGTGATCCCCAGAGCTGTGGAGCAACCTAAAGCTACTAGGACTGTAGAGAACGTAGCAATTAACCCAAGCATCGATCGATGGTGATCCTGCTGCATGATCCTAGCTTGGAGATTGAGTTTAAGATTGAGGGCTTCGCGTTCCTGTTCGATCTTCAGCTGAGCTAACTTGAGGTGGTCGTGATGGACGTCTTGATCCGATAATACCCCTACCGTGATGTCATCAAAACGTTGAGTGCTCCATGCTGACAGTGCTTGATCATAAGCTCTCAATGGCTCCAAAGACATGCGATCGTGATGTTGAGAAGGGTTTGCAGTGTCCTGCCCTTCTGGATCGGTGAGCTGATTCTGAAGAAGATCTGCGTCTGTTGCAGGTTCTGTTTGATCCGCCGTCAGCTCTGAATCTTGAAACCGATCATGATCGTCTTGAGACGTCATGGCTGAGCCTCTTTACAATTTAGATCTCATGATGCAGGACAAGAGTATGAATCCATGGATCCAACGTTTGATCCTATTCTGTAGCCTGATCCTGGTATTGGTCATGGGGGGATTCTCCCTCAGCAACCCTCTAGCTAGCACGACCTCTCTGTATCAGCATCGGCTCTTTCCTAGCTCAGATGGCATTGGCAAGATCTATATGGGGCGTGAGATTGCTCAGGTGATGGGTCATGAAGCCGCCTACTGGCTGGAGCGGTCGGAACGAGTCTGGACAGAACGACCTCAGCAGTTGATCACCTCGCTGGATCTACAGCCAAGTGATGTTGTTGCCGATATTGGTGCCGGAACGGGGTATTTCAGTTTCCGGATCAGTTCTGTTGTTCCAAAGGGTAAGGTCTTGGCTGTCGATCTTCAACCTGAGATGATCTCGATCCTGCAAGAGCGAGTGGATCAGGATCAGATCAGTAACGTTGAACCGATCTTGGGGAGCGAGACCGATCCACATCTTCCGCCCAACAGTGTTGATCTGGCGCTGATGGTAGACGCCTATCACGAATTTGCCTATCCAGCTGAAATGATGACGCAGATCGTGCAAGCCCTGAAACCCAAAGGACGAGTGGTACTAGTAGAGTATCGAGGTGAAAACTTGCTGCTTCCGATCAAACGACTCCACAAGATGAGCAAACGCCAGGTCCACCGCGAGATGGCTGCTGCAGGTCTCATTGAGTCTGAAGCCCTAGAGATCTTACCCCAGCAACATATTCTGATCTTTGAGTTAGCACCTGAACCCACAGAAAAGTAGCTTAAGCATCTCATGTGGGCCTGATCAAATCAAGTGTGCGGATAGGTTCAGGAGTGTAGTGAGTAAACCCTAAACTGCGCAAAAGGGTCACTGGAAGCCAAGCCAACTCTAGATCGGCCCAGAAATTTAAGTGCGCGACAGTTTAGCGCAGGGGGGGAGCCGGTGTAGGAGAATGGTGTGCAAAGGGAACGGCAGGTTCAAATTCGGGGGTGGGGGGATGATGCAGAAGAGGTTGGATCCAAAGCCAGCCCAAGTAGCCTCCAAACCCTAAGACCGTTGCCATACAGACAAATAGCAGAAATTTGATCCAAGGAAAGCGGCAAATGATCTGCCAGATCAGTCTGAGTCCAGAGGGTTTCACGGCCAGCGAAACCAGTTGGGGACGCCGTTGATGCCGCAGAAAATAACCACAGTGACGGCAGTAGTGATCTTGATCAGGGTTGATCCAGTTGCAGGCAGGACAGTATCGCATAACGTTTGGAGGCTGAGCCGTAAGCCATTCGTGTTGCAGTGAATCATACCGAACAA
Organism: uncultured bacterium; assembly: GCA_964581005.1. Lineage (GTDB taxonomy): Bacteria > Cyanobacteriota > Cyanobacteriia > Thermostichales > Thermostichaceae > CAZONZ01. Next base: position 9,649 of record CAZONZ010000050.1, on the reverse strand, counting down.
ATTAAGAAAGGTGGCAGTTTAACTCAGAGTTCGATCCCAGGCTTCGGCTTGATATCGAGATCCTGCCTTTGATGACCCATCCGGAGGGCCGATCAGCTTCTCCGTGAGGTCTGGTATACTTTAGTCGAGTTGAACAATCCCCTGATCACGGTTCCAGCCCTTAGGAGGAGTATGGATCATGACACTTGAGACATTCTTTATTGCCCTAAACGAGAACAGTATCCTGATTTTTCTAGCCATTTTGATCGCTCCCTGGCTGACGTGGATCGTGTGCAGCTTAATCCCTGGTCAATGGGAAGAACCCTTCCTGTTAAGTCTGAATCTGGGTCTAGCTGTAGCCAGCATACTATTCTGGGCAGGGTATTTAGCCTATGCCACCACGATCGGTAGTTGGGAAACTGTGGTGAAACAGGCCAATGTGCTGCTCCTCTTTGCACCTCCCTACTACGTCTCAACCTCACTCTGGGTTGCCCGTCAACGCCTACCCTTGGGGCAGATCCCTGCCTTTCGCGCCTTACAAGGGCTAGCGATCATCGCAGGTGTCTACTTGATCCTGTCCTGGCTAAGTCACCGTGTCTACATTGTGTTCTTTAGCCGCATGCCCTTCAGTGCCTTCCTCTGGATCTTGGCTGGGCTCTTAGGGATTGCCTATCTAGGATATTTGATGGTCATGGGTAGACCTCCCAAACGGAGCTAGAGATCAGACCTGCGATGGGCTCCCAACCCTAACCCAGAGGTTAAATCAGCATTAAGCCACCCTCAAGGCTCAATCGAGGTAGGGGAAACCCCCATGTGTTGGGAGATCCGAATCGGATCGGGAAGTCACGACTGCTCAGAATTCAGGTAAATAGATCAGCAATCAGGCAAAAACTGTGCTATGATCCATTAGCTTGCAAGTCAATCCAAGCTAGTTTAGGATGGGCTACGCGATCAGCACGGTTTCAACTTGGCCTGATCTCGGATATCCTAACTACCTAAGCGCCTGTAGCTCAGTGGACTAGAGCACGTGGCTACGGACCACGGTGTCGGAGGTTCGAATCCTTCCAGGCGCGTGATCGCCCCAGAGAAATCTGCTTCTGGGGTAATTGCCGTCCCTTAACCTTCTCAGATCCTGTGTTAGGATTACCACTATCAAGCCCACTGCAGGTCTGTGCAGGCGAAGGGAGTCCATCATGTTTGAACGCTTTACAGAAAAAGCCATCAAAGTGATTATGCTGGCCCAAGAGGAGGCCAGACGGTTGGGTCATAACTTTGTTGGCACTGAACAAATTCTATTGGGGTTGATCGGCGAGGGCACTGGGGTCGCTGCCAAAGTCCTAAAGTCCATGGGAGTGAACTTGAAGGACGCCCGCATTGAAGTTGAAAAGATCATCGGTCGTGGATCGGGATTTGTCGCCGTCGAGATCCCATTCACACCGCGAGCCAAGCGAGTGCTAGAACTCTCCTTGGAAGAAGCTCGCCAACTGGGTCACAACTACATTGGCACCGAACACCTGTTGTTGGGCCTGATCCGGGAAGGTGAAGGGGTGGCCGCCAGAGTGTTGGAAAACCTGGGTGTGGATCTCTCCAAGGTCCGAACCCAAGTCATCCGCATGTTGGGTGAAACGGCAGAGGTGACCACAGGTGGCACCCAGGGACGCACCAAAACCCCCACCCTAGACGAGTTTGGCTCGAATCTGACTCAGCTGGCCCATGACAACAAACTTGATCCGGTTGTCGGTCGTCAAACTGAGATCGAACGGGTGATTCAGATCCTGGGTCGGCGGACCAAAAACAATCCGGTCTTGATCGGGGAGCCTGGAGTCGGTAAAACAGCGATTGCTGAGGGCTTAGCCCAACGGATCATTCAGGGCGATATTCCCGACATTCTCGTAGAGAAGCGGGTTGTGAGTCTCGATATTGGTTTGTTGGTGGCCGGGACCAAATACCGAGGTGAGTTTGAAGAGCGGCTCAAAAAGATCATGGATGAGATCCGCTCGGCAGGCAATGTGATCCTGGTGATCGATGAGGTTCACACCTTGATCGGAGCTGGGGCTGCTGAAGGGGCGATCGATGCGGCCAATATCCTGAAGCCAGCACTGGCTAGAGGTGAGCTGCAGTGCATTGGAGCCACCACGCTTGATGAATACCGTAAGCACATTGAGCGCGATGCAGCTCTGGAACGTCGTTTCCAGCCGATCATGGTGGGTGAGCCCTCGGTATCCGAAACGATCGAGATCCTGTTTGGCTTACGGGATCGCTACGAGCAGCACCACAAACTCAAGATTTTGGATGAGGCTCTGGTGGCGGCGGCTAAGCTGGCGGATCAATACATCTCGGATCGATTCCTGCCTGACAAAGCCATTGACTTGGTGGATGAAGCGGGATCACGGGTTCGTTTGATCAATTCCCAACTACCCCCTGCGGCGCGGGAGCTGGATCAGGAGTTGCGGCGAGTGCTGCGGGACAAAGATGCAGCGGTTCGGTCTCAAGACTTTGATCGAGCTGGGGAACTGCGGGATCGAGAGATGGAGATCAAGCAACAGATCCGGGCGATCGCAGCAGCGAAGAAAGCTGAAGAAACCACAAATGAAGAAACTCCGGTGGTTTGCGAAGAAGATATTGCCCAGATCGTGAGCTCCTGGACAGGGGTGCCGGTCTCGAAGCTGACGGAAACGGAGTCCAACAAGCTCCTGCAAATGGAGGATACACTCCATACCCGGATCATTGGTCAGGAAGAAGCTGTGCGGGCAATCTCGCGGGCGATCCGACGGGCACGGGTTGGGCTGAAGAGTCCGAATCGACCGATCGCTAGCTTTATCTTCTCCGGTCCAACGGGTGTCGGTAAAACCGAGCTGACCAAGGCGTTGGCGGCTTACTTCTTCGGATCCGAATCCGCCATGATCCGATTGGATATGTCGGAGTACATGGAGCGGCATACGGTGTCCAAGCTGATCGGTTCGCCTCCAGGGTATGTGGGCTACAACGAAGGCGGTCAGCTCACAGAAGCAGTACGGCGGCGTCCCTACACGGTGGTGCTGTTCGACGAGATCGAGAAAGCTCACCCGGATGTCTTCAACCTGTTGCTGCAGATCTTGGAAGATGGTCGTCTCACCGATGCCAAGGGTCGCACAGTTGACTTCAAGAACACGTTGCTGGTAATGACCTCCAACATTGGATCGCGGGTGATCGAGACTGGGGGAGGTACGTTAGGCTTTGAGTTCAACACGAACGAAGCTGACGCGAACTACAACCGGATCCGGAATCTGGTCAATGAAGAGTTGAAGCAGTACTTCCGGCCTGAGTTCCTCAACCGGATCGATGAGATCATTGTCTTCCGCCAGCTGACCAAGGACGAGGTCAAACAGATCGCCGATATCCTGCTCAAGGAAGTCTTCGATCGGATGCTGGAGAAGAACATCCATCTGCGGGTCACCGAGGAGTTCAAAGATCTGGTCGTCAAAGAAGGCTACAACCCCAGCTATGGGGCTCGACCTCTGCGGCGGGCGATCCAGCGTCTGTTAGAGGACGTTTTGGCAGAGGAGATCTTGACCGGACGAGTCAAAGATGGTGAAACGGCTGTCATCGATATTGATGAAGACAACAAGCCCAAAGTGCTAGTTTCTGCTGACTCAGAGCCGGAAAAGGTGTTGCTGCCTCAAGGAGCTGAGTAGATCTCACACGGATCATGGGGGGAGCCCAGAGCTCCCCTTTCTTCGTGGTTGATTGGACTGGATGAT
>CAZONZ010000050.1:0-5830 GCA_964581005.1 uncultured bacterium | reverse complement strand
GGGGAATCTTGGACCAACTTCTGAGATCGTTAGGTGACTGAGATAGTGTTTAGGAGCACTTTGAATGGATCTGCAAGCCGTGCAATCGACGTACTACTACACAGGTGGACCGATCCGAACCCCTCCGCCGGATCTCCCTTCGCTGCTGTTGCAGGAGCGGATTGTGTATTTGGGTTTGCCCCTCGCGGAAGTGGCCGATGCTAATGTGACCAAGTTGATCATTGCCCAGTTGCTTTACCTGCAATACGAGGATCGGGAAAAGCCGATCAAGATGTACATCAACTCCACGGGCACCTACAGCTACGATACGGCGGCCTTTGCGATCATGGACACCATGAATTACATCAAGCCTCCCGTGCATACGATCTGTATTGGTCAGGCGATCGGGATGTCGGCGATGTTGCTGTCAGCGGGGGCCAAAGGATTTCGGGCAAGTCTGCCGAATGCCACGATCGTGTTGCATCAACCCTACGGCGGTACTCGTGGTCAAGCCTCTGACATTGAGATCCGGACTCGTGAAGTGTTGACGGTGCGCAACATGATGATCGAGCAATTGGCCCACAACACAGGACAACTTGAAGATCGGATCCGGCAGGATACAGAGCGTTTTTTCTTCATGACGCCGGACGAAGCCCAAGAATATGGTGTGATCGATCAGGTGTTGAGCAGTACCCATGTAATTCCGTCGGAGCTGGCGGGATCAGCGAGTTGAGTTTGAAGTTCCTGCGTGTGATCTTGCAGTCTGTTTGAAGGAGTTTGTATGCCTATTGGAGTTCCCAGTGTTCCCTATCGCTTGCCGGGGGAAACCTATACGCAGTGGATCAGTATCTACAATCGGCTGTACCAGGAACGGATCGTGTTTATTGGTGAGCCAGTTGATGATAATACGGCCAATACGGTAGTTGCGGTCTTGCTCTATCTCAATTCCAAAGATTCCAACAAAGATATCCTCATGTACATCAATTCACCAGGTGGATCGGTGACAGCGGGGATGGCGATCTATGACACGATGAATCACATCAAGTGCGATGTGGTGACGGTCTGTGTTGGGTTGGCGGCTTCAATGGGAGCGATCTTGTTAGCAGCAGGAACTCCGGGGAAACGGTTTGCGTTGCCACACTCTCGGATCATGATCCATCAGCCTTCCGGTGGCGTTCAGGGACAAGCTAGTGATATTGAGATCCGGGCCAGGGAAACGCTGCGGGTCAAACGCAAGTTGAATCAAGTGCTGGCTTCGCATACCGGACAGCCGTTGGAAAAGATCGAGCGCGATGTGGAGCGAGATTTTTATCTGTCAGCGGAAGAGGCAAAGACTTACGGGATCGTCGATCGAGTCATTGAGGACCGGGCTGAAGTCACTGTCAGTTGAGGGGTGCCCGTGATCCGTGAGCTGTTTTCGCGTCAACTTCAGTCTTCTAATTGACCTAAGCTACCCCTGATCTGAAGGATCGGGGGATTCTTCTGCTGAGGACCGTACAGAAGAGCGTGGGTGCTCACGTGGAGATTGGCCCCAAAGCGTTAGATGGCTTGAGCAGCGGCAGAGCTACCTGTGACTTGGAGCAGGATCCTCCACTCCCGCCAGAGGTTTAGTCATAGATCCCCAACGCTTAACCATCAGCTCCCTCATGATCGGCAGCCAGCGCAAGCTCAGTCCGGATCGTTCCAGCCCGCTCGGATCGGATTTCAACCTGAATATCTATAGGAGAGGCGTGATCACCCGATCGTCCGATGACCCACTCGATCCGTTGGCGATAGTCGATCCCATGCACCCCGATCGGGAAAAAGGCTTTGGAAACGGTGGGGAATTTGTTCGATCGGCCTTGTAAATGCGGGATCTGTTGATGTGGTTTGCCTGTGATCAAACGAGCGTCTTCAGGCAACGTCAGGGAAACTTCGATCGGATGAACCATCTTTTGATCCAGTGCTTTTTGACTGGTGTAGGTTGGGAGAAAGCCTTGATTTTCGATCTCAATCACAAAATGATATAACCCAGAGCCAAGGGGTGTGAGAACGTGACGGGAGATCGCTAACCGAGGGGACATCAGCGCATGGGCAAGGGTGAAGCGACAGTGTTGATCACAGAGATCGGGTACGTATTCAGCTGGAGCATTCTGCCAGACCTGTTTGTAGTCCCACCCGCCGATCTCAACCGGACCTAACTGGGGATGATCAAAGGGTTGCCAGTTTTTGAAGCCTCGACCCCCTAGATGTTCGTCATTCCAGCGCATGATCTGCAGATCATCCCTTTCTGGGTGGGATCGGAGCCATTGGATGTAGCCTTCGGTTTTCTCGATCCCTGCAGCCGTCGGCAGATCCCAAAGTTCAGTGGTAAACCCGATCCACCCCCAGACCTCATAGCCGTAGTCATCCATCCCGCCTCGAACCACCTGTTTGGGATGATAGCGATAGTCATGGTAGACAGACAGGCAAGGATATCCCGTGATCTCCGTGCCCTTTTTACCGATCAGTTTGTAGAGATCCAGATCCTCCACCGGAAAATGATCATCGGGATGGGTGCTGTAGGGGCGCAGCAGGACTGCTGAGAAGGTGTGATAACTGACAAAGCCGTTAATATTTCGATGAGTACGCCAAAACTCAGCCTCCGCACGTGTTTCCGGTTCAGAAAATGGGAAATCTCCGGCTCCCGGCTGGGATCCCTCAGGTACCCATTCATGCGGATAGTTGCGATTAAAATCCATCCCCTCCAGATCCGGAGCCAGCTTCACCTCAAAGCCATCAAAGTGACGGATCCGTCCTTCTGGCATAATCGAGTAGTAAGTTCCCCCAAACTCCTCCGGTTCACGAGGGCGCATGATCCGAGGATCCTGTTCCGAGATCTTCCACGCCCCACACGGATCCTCAATCCGCATCATCAAGATCAGACCATCGCCGTTGAGATCCTCTTCATATAAACCCTCCTGAGGTTCCAGATACGGATAAGGGCGGACACTTGATCGTAATTTGTAGGGTGTGGTGAGATATTTTTCAGCTCCATCCACCGCGATCCGGGGCAGGACGTAGATCGTGTATCCCTCTAGCAGCCTGGTCACCTGAGGATCCTGGCCGTAATGCGTCAGAAGGTAGTGGATCGTGTAAAGGGCGACAGCTGAGCCCGTGACTTCACCGGCGTGAGTATTGGCATCGATCCAGTAGCCCGGTTTCTCTAGGGCTGGGCCTGTGGATTGATCGGTGAGGGTGGCCAGCCAGAGATCTCGACCTGCATAGCTCTGACCGATCACACTGAGTTCGATCAGGTTGGGGTAGGCGGCTGCGATCTGCTGCAAGAACTGGGTTAGCTCGGCATAGGTGAAATAGTGACTACAATCAAAGTCAGGGATCGTCATGGCAAGGATCTCAAGCACTCATCATCGTTTGGGAGGTTTAGGGATCAAGATAGCAATCAAAGGCAGGCACAACAACCCGATTCCCTCCATGGTTCTTGGCTGGATATAACGCCTCATCAGCCCCTTTGACCAAGGGTTCTAATGGTTCGCCAAACGCTCTCGCAGCCGTTCAGACACGTTCAGACATTTGATAGATCCCCTTAACTGGCAAATTAACTGGTAAATTCACTGGCAAATTAACTGGTAAATTCACTGGCAAATTAACTGGTAAATTCACTGGCAAAGCTTTAGATACTGTGAATCTTTCGATCTCTGGCAGGCAGCGCTCTTGACGAACGGGATCGAGATGGGGATAATTCCTTCCATCTTGAATGACGACAGACCCTGGGATCAAAGACTCTGGGATCAGAGGTTGTAGATCGTTTCTGCGAAGGTGTGAGGTCAGGCATATGTGTGGGATCGTGGGATATGTGGGTGGCCGCAATGCAGCGTCGATTTTGCTGCAGGGGTTGCACAATCTGGAGTATCGGGGCTATGACTCGGCTGGGCTGGCTCTGGTGGATGATCTAGAAGGTCAGCCGCATCTGTATCGGGTGCGGGCGAAGGGGAAGCTCAGAAATCTGGAAGCCAAGCTGCAAGTTGAACCGATCCATGGTCTGGCTCGAATCGGGATTGGACATACCCGTTGGGCCACGCATGGGAAGCCGGAAGAACATAATGCCCACCCGCATACGGATCAAACTCAGCGCTTGGCCGTGATCCAAAACGGCATTATCGAGAACTACCGCCATCTCCGCCAGGATCTGCAACATCAGGGTTGTGTGTTTGCCTCCGAAACCGATACGGAAGTGATCCCGCATTTGATCGGGTTCTGGCTGCAGACGGGATTGAATTTGAAAGACGCCGTTCAACGAGCGGTGCAGCAATTGCAAGGGGCATTTGCGATCGCGGTGGTGAGTGCTGACTATCCAGATGAGCTGATCGTGGCCCGTCAACATGCGCCTTTGGTGGTGGGGTATGGGGAGCATGAATCCTTTTTTGCGTCGGATATTCCAGCGTTTATTCACCACACGCAGCGGACCTTGGTTCTGAACAATGCCGAGATCGCCCGCTTGACAAAAGAGGGGATCGAGGTCTACGACTTTGGTGGTCAGCCCTTAGTGAGAACGCCGCAAGTGTTGCACTGGAATCCCGTGATGGTGGAAAAACAAGGGTTCCGCCATTTCATGCTCAAGGAGATCCACGAGCAACCCGCGACGCTGCGGGCTGGAATGGAGGGGCGACTTACGGATGATCCCCAGCATCCGATCGATTTAGGGTTGTCCGAGGCTCTCTGGCAGGAAACACAACAGATCACGATCGTGGCCTGCGGAACGAGTTGGCACGCGGCTCTAGTGGGCAAGCATTTGTTGGAGCAACTGGCCCAGATCCCAACCCAAGTGCAGTATGCGTCCGAATATCGCTATGCTTTGCCGCCGCTGCAACCCGGAATGTTGACGATCGGGGTGACGCAATCGGGGGAAACGGCGGATACGTTGGCGGCGTTAACGGCGGCTCATCAACGGGGCGAACGGTTGCTAGCGATCACGAATCGACCGGAGAGTTCTGTGGGGCGGTTAGTGTCCGATCTGATCGATTTGAAGGCGGGGATCGAGATCGGGGTAGCGGCAACGAAGACCTTTACAGCCCAATTGTTGGCATTTTATTTGCTGGCGTTGGAGTTTGGGGTCCGTCGATCGACTTTGCCCTTGGAGCGGGTTGAAGAGTTGCTGATCGGATTGCAACAACTACCGACGTTGACCGAAAGCTTGCTGAGCAGTCAGGCGGCCTACCTTGAAGAATTGGCGCATCGGTTTGCGGAAACCCAGGATTTCATTTACATCGGGCGTGGGATCAACTACCCGATCGCCTTGGAAGGAGCTTTGAAGCTGAAGGAGATCAGTTACATCCACGCCGAAGGCTATCCGGCTGGGGAGATGAAGCATGGCCCGATCGCTCTATTGGATCGGAAGGTTCCGGTGGTGGCGATTGCGATGCCGGGGCTGCTCTACGAGAAGGTGATCTCCAATGCTCAGGAGGCCAAAGCCCGCGATGCTCAACTGATCGGGGTGGTGTCAACCCATGATCGGGATGCAGCGGAGACGTTTGATGTGTTGCTGCCGGTGCCAGCTGTCCCTGAGATCCTCTCTCCCTTGGTGACTGGGATCCCGCTGCAGTTGTTGGCCTATCATGTAGCGGCGCTGCGAGGGTTGGATGTGGACCAGCCGCGCAACCTGGCTAAATCCGTGACCGTTGAGTAAGCGCTTAGATCCGAGCTGATTGTTCCACCTGAAGATCCCAGTGAGGTTGCTCCGCCGGAGTCTTGAGGATATCCCACTGGGATCAGTTGGAGGATTGGATCCAAACGCATCAAAACACTAGCTCAATTACTACTAGGGAAGGGTAACGAGAAGATATTTAATCTGGGTCTTTATGATTTTGAGATC
>CAZONZ010000049.1:12379-15271 GCA_964581005.1 uncultured bacterium | reverse complement strand
ATCGAAACTTTGCATCGGATCTGGCCCTGTGGCATGATCAGAAGTTGCTTACTGCACCAGAGAAGTGATCATGACATCTCCAAAAGCTGATGCTCTTTTCGACGCCCTTGGTCGCCGCTGTGCCCTCAAGGTGATCAGTGGTCTGCAAAATCTTGATCCAGAATCCGTTCGGCGTGTGGTTCAGGCCGCTGATCAGGGACAGGCGACTTGGGTGGATATCGCGGCTCGTCCAGAACTCGTGGCACTGGCCCAAGCAGAAACCGATCTACCGATTTGCGTTTCGGCAGTGGATCCTCAACAGCTGCAGCTGGCGGTGGGGGCAGGCGCGGATCTGGTCGAGATCGGCAACTACGATAGTTTTTATGCCAGCGGACGGATCTTTAGCGCTGCGGAAGTGTTGGATCTGACTCGCCAAACTCGTGCCCTCCTACCCCGCACGATCCTCTCTGTCACCGTGCCCCACACACTGCCGCTCGATCAGCAGGCGGAACTGGCGGAACAGGTGGAACGCTTGGGTGCAGATTTGATCCAAACCGAAGGCGGCACCAGTGCAACCCCGCACCACAGTGGCAGCTTGGGCCTGATCGAAAAAGCGGCTCCCACTCTCGCAGCAGCCTATGAGATCAGCCGTGTGGTCAATATTCCGGTGATCTGTGCCTCTGGCTTGTCTACTGTGACCGTAGCCCTGGCGATCGCGGCAGGAGCTTCTGGAGTTGGAGTAGGTCGGGCTGTCAGCCAACTGCAGGATCCGATTGCGATGGTGGCTCAGGTGCGCTCTCTGCGGGAAGCCTTGAATGCCCAACCGATCCTGGCCAACGTTTGAGATCGGCTACGGGTTGGAAGATGAGTTCTGCTGCTGGTGGTTACGATCCTCGATCACTTGCAGCTGAGCCGCTTCGTGGTCTTCAAGCGTTTTACTGAAAATATGAGTCCCGTCGTAACGAGCCACAAAATAGAAGTATTCCGTTTCCTCTGGATCTAAAGCAGCTTGGAGACTCGCTAAGCCAGGGCTGGCAATTGGACCAGGGGGTAGACCGGGATTGATATATGTGTTGTAGGGGGAGGGGGTTCGAACTTCGGCTAGGGTTAAGCGCCGATCTGGGGTTTGGCGAATGTTGAAAGCATATTCTACGGTGGGATCTGATCCTAAGGTCCACCCCTGCTCTAGCCGCTTCGTAAAAACGCCTGCGATCAATGCCCGCTCTTCTGCAACCACAGCCTCACGCTCCACCAGGCTAGCCAGGGTTACCCACTCATGCAGGGTGAGGGAGGTCGGATTCGATCCCTGTTGGTTCTCCTGATAGAGAGGTAATGCCACTTGCTCAAAGCGTTGGAGCATAGCCCGGATCACGTGATCGGCTCGTTGGGATGGATCCTCGCTGGCCTGGAGTTGATCAAGCGACAGGTGATAGGTATCAGGGAACAAATAGCCTTCTAGGGAGACCAGATCCGGTGGGAGCCAAGCTAGATCCGAGTAACGATCCGGATTGAGCTGTTCCTGAAAAACCTCAACCTCAAACCATCCTTGCTCAGCCAGTGCTGTTGCCATCTGATCAATCCGCCACCCTTCCGGGATCGTCAGCGTTTCTCGGACTGTTTCGCCGCGTCGAAGCTGTTGGGCAATGTCAAGCATGTCTCGGTTGGGATCGAGATCATAGGTGCCTGCTTGAAACAGCCAATCCCGTCCAAAGGTGCGCGTCCACAGTTCCCAAGCCTGAGCCGATCGGATAGCTCCCGCAGTTTCTAACGTATAGCCAATCTGACGCCCAGCACTGCCAGGTTCAATCGTGACGCGGATTGGATCCGATCCGCCAACGGGATCGGTTACTTCTTTCCAGGTATTGTGGACAAACCCATAGCCAGCGACAGATCCGCCCATCACGGCCACAGTTAAGAGCCTGATCCATTGCTTCCGTTTCATACCTCACTCCCATGGTCCTAATACCTTCTGGCTTGAGTTCAACAGCGCTGATCCTGAGAACGATCTTGACGATCTTGACAAAACTGATCATTCCCTGCGTGATCCCTCGCTTCCTCAAACCGGATCTCCTACAGGATTGTCGAAGGCTTGGATCGCAAAAAGGTGCAATAAGGTACTGTCCGGCAAGCCCTTAGATCGATTGACCTCCTCGATCCACTCGCAGATTCGGTGGATTAGCAGACCCATCTCCGCCTGACCCATGAGTTTTGATCTGCAGCTGCCATTAGATATTTTAGGTGACTCAGATCGGCTGGATCACATCAGCTGGATCACATCTCTGGAGAGGAACGAGCAACCCGCTGAAGACTTATCAGGATTGGGGTAAACGTGGGATCAAAACAGGTCTGATCGTCATATAACGCTTTGCTAAAGTTGGTTCCTTGCACACAGGTTCCCTGCAAATTCGCCCCACAGAGATTAGCTTGCATCAAGATCGCCGATCGTAAATTGGCTCCTTTAAGGTCAGCTTTGAGGAGATCCGCGTTGTGAAGTTTGGCAAAGCCGAGGTTGGCCTGATGGAGAATTGCACCCCAGAGCTTGGCGTCGGTAAGATTGACTCCCCAAAGATTGGCCTTAGTGAGATTAGCTCCCCAAAAATTACTGCCTTCCAGATTGGCTTCTCCCAAATGGATCCCGATCAGTTCAGCCCCAGACAAATTGGCTTGACTGAGATCCACCCCCCAGAGATCAGCCCGGTTAAGCTTGGCCCCACTCAGTTGGCAGCCTGCTAAACAAACCCGCCGTAACTGACATCCGCGCAAATCGATCCCTCGAAAGTCTCGCTGGCCTGCTGCATACTGGATCATCAGCTCTTCAACCGTTTCGATCACAATCTGGTGCTCCCCTGGGGGTTTGGGGGGAGTGAGTGACGCTGAGGGGGGAGAAGAGAAATTCGTATCAACAGGCAACAT
>CAZONZ010000049.1:0-12369 GCA_964581005.1 uncultured bacterium | reverse complement strand
GCCGCCACGCGCGCCCCGCCGCCCAGGTCCAGAGCCCCCTCCCCCACCAGCACCGCCTCCCCAGGCCGCCCGGGGGCACGCCCCCACGCAGAGCCCCGCGAAGAGAAATTCGTATCAACAGGCAACATAAATGACCAGACCCTTTAGGAGATGAATGAGAAGATTAATCCGAAACGCTTAGCAGTCCACTAGCAGTCCACCACGATCCGCCACTCATGCAGTTCGTAAGTGACACACCCATTCTGGACCAGAGGATCGTTCTGGACAATTGTTTCGGCCTCTGCCGCAGATTCTGCCTGAAACAGTAGCATTCCGCCCCCTCGATCCGCCCAATAGCCACTGCGCGCTTGATGTCCCGCCTCGATCAACTGCTTGACATAGGCCACATGAGCGGGAACATGGTGATCAAAGGTCGTTTTATCGACAATGCCACGTTCGATCTTGACAAACCAGGGCAACGCGAATGTCTCCTCAATTCAGTTTGTTAATCCTAGCAAGCAAACCCTCAGAGCAGGATCAAAGCCAGCAAGGATTCTTGTCCTTGTCGATTCATTCCCGCTAACGTTGCAGAGGAGGCGCTTCGTTCATGAGCAGCCAGTACATGCCTAACTGCCGCACTGCTTCCGCAAACTGGTTGAAATCCACAGGCTTGCGGACATAACTGTTACAGCCCAAGTGATAGCTATTTAACCGATCCCGCTCCTCACTTGAAGTTGTTAAGACGACTACCGGCAGTAAACGAGTCCGATCATCAGCCCGTAATCGCTGCAAAACCTCGATCCCATCAATGCGGGGCAGTTTTAGATCCAGCAAAATCACGGCAGGCTGGCAGCTGGTATCACGACCCACGTAGGATCCTTGGCCAAATAGATAATCTAAGGCTTCGACGCCATCATGAGCGACAACAACCTGGTTAGCAATGTTGCTACGCTGCAGGGCTCGGATCGCTAGCAGTTCATCATCAGGATTGTCTTCAACCAGAAGAATCACTTTTTCATTCATGACGAGAACCTGTCGGAGGGTTGGACGAGCCCGCTTCTGGCTGGGGGAGAGAGGATTCATGGGCGTTCCCTACACTGCCTAAGTTCCCTAAGGTGAAATAGAACGTTGCGCCTTGATCCATCATGGCTTCGGCCCAGATCTGGCCATAGTGTCGCTGCACGATCCGTAGGACAGTGGCTAACCCGATCCCATTTCCTGGAAACTCATGGCCGGGATGCAGGCGCTGAAACGGGTGAAATAACTTATGGACAAATGCCATATCAAATCCAGCACCGTTATCGCGGACAAAGTGCACCAAGCCTCGATCCTCATGCACCATAGCACCAAATTCGATCTGAGATTGCAACCGCTTTGAGGTGAATTTCCAGGCATTCTCTAGCAAGTTGATCAACAGGATCCGTAGTAATCGCAAATCACCAAAGGCTGTCAAACCAGATTGGACCTGGATCATGACGTGCCGTTCAGGTTCACGCTGATGCAGTTCAGCCAGGATGCTGTGGGCTAGCTCACTCAGATCCACGGTTTCGGGATATAACTCACTGCGGATCACCCTGGAGAGATCCAACATATCGTCAATTAAGTGACCCATTCGATTGGCAGCAGCCTGGATCCGACAGAGATAGTCTTGGGCGGTTTCGTCTAGTTGATGATGGTAGTCTTCCAACAGAGCTTGGCTAAATCCATTGATGCTACGTAAGGGCGCTCGGAGATCGTGGGAGACGGAGTAGCTAAAGGATTCGAGTTCGTCATTGAGGGTGGTGAGTTCACTGACCGATCGGGAGAGATCCTGATTGAGCCGTTGGAGTCTGCGCTCAGCTTGTTGCCGTTCTTCAATTTCGCTCTGCAGATCTTGCAAAAGTTCAGCTTGCTGCAAGGCGACTCCCAAATGATCGGCAATTTGGCGGACAAACGCGATCTCTCGATCCTGCCACTGGCGCGGTCCTCGACACTGGTGAATGCAAAGTAGACCCCACAGGTTGGAGCCTTGTAGCAGGGGCACGGCAAGATTGGCTCGGATATGAAACTGGGCCAGGATCTCGATATGACAATCACTTAAGCCTGCTGTGTAGATATCAGCTACAGCCTGGATCCGGCCTTTGTGGTAATGAACGGCAAACTGATCGCCAAAGCAATGATCGTGAACCTTGGCTGCCATCGCGGAAGGGTAGTCAGGGTGGACCGCTTCGGAGACAAATTCGCCATCATCCCAACCGGATCCAGGTTGAAAGCGGAACATGCCGACTCGATCGGCCTGTAAGAGGGATTGGACTTCGGAGGCTGTGGATCGAAAGAGAGTCTCTAGATCGAGGGAAGCTCGAATGCTGGCGATCACTTGTTCAAGGGCTTGATGCTGGAGTAACTGGCGTTCCGTCTGCGCCACGGCCTGTTGAGCTTGGTGATCCCGCATCTCAAACTCGACCATTAGGATCTGCTGCAGCGCTTCATAGGCTGCTTGATCCCGACAGTAGGTTTTGATCATGGCCCATTGTTCCGGGGTCATCGGATCGTTCCTTTGACTCTGCAATGAATGCTTAGCATCCTAACCCCTATATCAGTGACATTGACTTTAGATCCAAGCGATCCGATCGCTGCGTTGCCTCCAGTCTACTGCCACTTTTTGGCACCGTGTGACGCTATAACCTCGCCAATTTTTCCCATGATGAGTTGGCCCTCCTGCCCTTGAGCGTTAGCGGAGAGCATCCGGATTCGTCGTGATCACAAGGCTGTCGCGGTTGAGAGGAGAAGCCCGCGCTGGATGTATAGCATCAGCATCGGGGACTTCATCCTCAACTTACTTCACGGCATCTAAACGGCTAGGATCCTTCAGATCCAACGGGATCCCATGCTTCTGCAGTTTCTCCAGGATCCGATCGGCAATCCCGGCACTGTTGAGACCTAGCTGAGCGAGAGCTTCCTCCGGCTTGGCATGATCCACCAGTTTGTCGGGGATTCCCAACCGAGTCAGCGGCACCAGGATCTCAGCTTCCTGTAGAGCTTCTGCGACAGCGGATCCAAAGCCACCCATCAAGCAGCCCTCTTCAACCGTGAACACTCGACCGATCTGCTGAGCTAAAGGCAAGATCAATTCGGTATCCAACGGCTTGGCAAAGCGAGCATTGACAACGGTGGCGCTGATCCCGTGCTCCTTCAGGATCTCAGCAGCCTGCAGCGACGGATGTACCATGCTGCCATAGGCCAGGATTAAGACATCATCCCCAGACCGAAGGATCTCACCTTTCCCAATCGGCAACGGCTCCCACCCTTCTTCCGCTAAGGGCACACCGACACCGGATCCCCGTGGATAACGAGCCGCGATCGGTCCCTCAGTATGCTGCACCCCAGTCACGATCATTTGCTGCAGTTCGGCTTCATCTTTCGGAGCCATCACCACCATGTTGGGAATGCAACGGAGATAGGCAATGTCATACATCCCCTGATGGGTGGGGCCATCTGCACCGACGATTCCAGCCCGATCCAGGCAGAAGAACACAGGCAGATTTTGAATACAGACATCGTGAACGATCTGATCAAAGGCCCGTTGTAGGAAGGTGGAATAGATCGCCACCACCGGACGCATCCCTTCACAGGCCAGCCCTGCGGCTAGGGTGACCGCATGTTGTTCTGCGATCCCGATATCCATGAACTGTTGCGGCAGCTTGTGCTCCAGCTTATCTAGCCCTGTGCCCGTGGCCATGGCTGCGGTGATCCCGATAATGCGGGGATCGTTTTCCGCCAGCTTGGTTAGAGTATGGCCAAAGACTTTGGAGTAGCCTGGAGGTTTGGGTTTGGTGGAAGGATTGGGTTTCCCGGTAGCTAGATTGAAGGTGGACTGAGCGTGGTAGCCCACTCCATCTTGTTCGGCTGGGGTGTAGCCTTTGCCTTTGACTGTGGCCACATGGACCAAAACCGGACCTGTGATCCCATGAGCCACGGTGAAAGCATCGATCAACTCATTCAGGTTGTGGCCATCCACAGGCCCCACGTAGGTGAAGCCCAATTCCTCAAACACGATCCCGACTTTATTGTTTTGAACCGCCGTGATCAGTTTCATGCTCTCTTTGAGGCGCTCAATCTCTGGTGACAAACTTGATCCAAAGATCGGCAGATTCTTGAGCTGCTCTTCCAAACTATCGGTCAAAAACTGCATTGGCGGGCTCAGTCGGAGCCGGTTCAGATAGCGTGGCAGAGCCCCCACATTCGGCGAGATCGACATGCCGTTATCGTTCAGGATCACCATCAAATTCGTATTCGGCAAGTGACCGGCATGATTGATCGCTTCGTAAGCCATCCCGCCGGTTAGAGCTCCGTCACCGATGATCGCGGCCACTTTGAACTCTTCGCCTTTGGCATCACGGGCTAGAGCCATCCCCAGAGCGGCAGAAATACTGGTAGATGCATGACCCGCCCCAAAATGATCAAAGCGGCTCTCACAGCGCTTGAGATATCCCGCGATCCCATCCTTTTGACGGAGGGTATGGAAGCGATCGTAGCGACCCGTCAAGAGTTTGTGGGCATAGGCTTGATGGCCTACATCCCAGATCACCTTGTCTCGATCCAGATCGAGAGTTTTGTAAAGGGCCAGAGTCAATTCAACCACACCCAAGCCGGGGCCAAGGTGACCACCGCTGGTGGCAACGGTTTGGAGGTGTTTATCCCGGATCTGGCGGGCGAGGCTGCGCAGTTGGGCCACAGTCAGATCATGAAGCTGGTTGGGATGAGTGATGTCACTCAGTAGCATGGTTCGCTCGTCTGTCAGCACTATTCTCACTCTAGACTCAGGATCGACAGTCTCATCGACCTGGATCGAGATGCCTTAGTTTAACGGTAAACTTCCACAGCTGATTCTGAAGATTCACAAACTCTCCCGATTGCTTACCTGATCAGGGTTTCAAGGATTCACGAGCTTTGGGATACACGCTGATCGGCGGATCGAGAAGGCAAATTGTAACAGAATCGCAAAATACTCTGGGGATGTTGCAACCCTTCAGCCAATCTTCGGCAGTTGGGGATCTCTAGCGTCAACCTATCTCAGATCCCGTAGTTGACGATCCAGGTGATAAGGTTGAGAAGAGAGTACCAAACTATTGATAAAGCAAAACGATGACCGCGAAGGTTCGCAAGCGTGGAGAAGAAATCCGAAAGTTTATCTTGGCAAACGTAGAACATCACCCAAGAGATATTGCAGCTTTGGTTGCTGAGGAATTTGGGATAACCAGAGATGCGGTGAATAAGCATCTTCAAATGTTGGTTCAGCAAAACGCAATCACTGCAGAAGGTACTGGTAGAAACAAGATCTATCGCGTATGTTCAACCCTAAAATGGGAAAGGAAATACCCCTTAGTGGATAATCTTCAAGAAGATGTAGTGTGGGACTCTGATATTAAGCCTTTGCTTACAGATTTACCGGATAACGTAAGGAGGATCTGGTTCTATGGATTTTGTAAGATGTTTAATGATGCTCTTGATCACTCATCAGGGGAGGAGATAGCCGTTACTGTCCTCAGATCAGCTACTGATACATTTATTTTAATTCGAGATAATGGTGAGGGGATTTTCAGGAAAATTAAGCGAGCCTTTAGTCTTCTGGATGAGCGTCATGCAGTTATTCAGCTAGCCAAGGGAAAGTTAACCACGGATCCTGATCGGCATAGTGGTGAAGGGATCTTCTTCAGATCAAGGATGTTTGATGATTTTGTTATTATATCTGGAGATGTCTTTTTCTCTCATGAGTTTAGCAAATTAGAGGATTGGATCATCAGTACACAAACTTCTGTACCTGGAACGGCAGTTGCTATGAGGCTTGACAATAATACGGCTAGAACAGCCAAACAGGTATTTGATTCTTATGTTTCAGGTGATGATTACACGTTCTCAAAAACTGTTGTCCCTGTCCAGCTAGCGCAGTATGGCGATGATCTGCTGGTCTCTCGCTCGCAAGCCAAAAGACTCTTGGCAGGAATTGATTGGTTTAAAATTGTCATCTTTGACTTTAGGGGTGTAGAAACGATCAGCCAAGCATTTGCCGACGAAGTTTTTCGAGTCTTTAGTAAACAGCATCCTGAGATAGAACTTGTCAGCATCAACGAAAATACAGAGGTTGCAAAAATGATCAGTCGAGCAAAGTCAACAGTGATCTAGCTTGCCTCGTACAGAAGCAACCTGATCAAGCAGAAATTGACCCGCCGAAATCCGCTTTGGTGAGTATGGGGCTCCCAAGCCAGAGAGACCTTGTCGAACTTGCCAGCCCATGACCTGATCCGGATCTTGCCAAAGCTGCACATGAGAAACAAACGGATCTGCATAAAACTGAGTCTCTCCAGATCCCAACAGCAACCCGTTCCAGTGAGTTTCAAGATCATGGCTCAGGCGAACAACAGGGACAGGTAAAACTAACGGCACACACCAGCCATCAACCGCGATCACCTTCTGCCACTTCACCCGTCTGGATAGCCCAACCAACCAACCCGATCCAATCAGCCCAGCAGCCCCCACGACACCTGCACTGAAGGCAATCACGATCCCTTTGGATCCAACAGCAATCTCCTGATGATCGAGCCACTGGCTAATGGCTAAACTATTCCATGGATCACCCGCTCCATACCAAAGCATTTGACACGATTGATCCAGCGATCGATCGAGGAACGCTTTGAATCCTGCATTCGCCTGTCGAGCCCCATCATCCAGCTCAGCTCCTGGGATCACCAGCACCACATTGCAACTCATCCTGCCGTGATCGAAACATCCTCGATCCGGATAGCAGGAAACCGATAGCGACCCAGAAAGACTGTGGTCTCTGCCGAGATCGCAGAAATGTTGCTCAAACATTCGTAAAGATTACCCGCGATCGTCGTCTCTTGAATCGGATGCCGCTCACCGTTTTTGATCAGAAATCCACCTTTCACAACGCCCGAAAAATCACCCGTGATCGGATTGCTGCTACCCGAAAAACGAGTCACCAAAATGCCACGCTCAACCTGCTCCAATTCGAATCGAGGGGTTGATCCGGGTAGAACCTCCAAACAGGTTGGTCCCACCACCGGCAACGAGCTCGCCCGACCCACCGCATGGCCGTTCGATCGGACTCCTGCGGCTCTGGCTTCATAGCTGTTGTAAAGGAAATTGCCCAAAACCCCATCGGCCACGAGAGGCGTGATCTGACGCGGCAACCCTTCTCGATCAAACGGATTCAAAGGAAAATCTGCCAACCCCGATCCCGCTTCGATCAAGGTGAAGGAAGGACTTGCGATCAACGTGCCTAACCGCTTTGCCAGGGGACTTTTGCCTTTACGAACGGCATCGGCACCCACCACCAGTAGCAGATCCTGAAGAAAATCGCCAACTGAGTCAGGCGGAATCACGATCGAGCCACGAAAACTTTCCCCTCGACCCGCCCCCAAAGCCCCCACACATTTTTGGACAAACCGATCGAACGCCTGCTCTAAACGAGGCTCCCATTGATCCAACTGCTGGACTTGATCGCCGTCATACGAAAAACTTCCCACGTGATCCCCATCGACCGCCATCCCAAACATGAACCCCCCTGCTTGAGCGGTGCGGTGGCTAGCTTGGATCCCTTGAGAACTAACAATCGCAGTCACTGTCTCACTCACAGATACACTGCCACTGTCAACCATGATCCTTGAATCTTGGCTGCGGATCCGATCCAATAAACGAACTCCCACCTGGGTCAACGTTTGCGGATCAAGCTGCAACAAGTCTGGATCCACTTCACCTGTTGCTGCGGGGATCGGTTGCGGTTCCGGAAGTCCATGTAGCGGATCGGGTGGAGCTGCCTTCGCCAAAGCCACAGCCTCAGCAGCCGTTTGCTTCAGATCCTCAGGTCGATTTGAGGTGGCAAACCCCACTCGCCCCTGGGAAAAGACTCGGATCCCAAAGGTGGTTTCGGTTAAAGCACGCGCTAGATTGAGATCGTTTTTCTCAAACCCAACCTCTGTTTCCCGCTCAGAGCTAGCGTATACCTCAGCTTGATCGGCTCCTGCTGCCAGCGCCTGTTGCACGCCTTGCTCACAGAGATCGATCAAGTTTGCTTCCAAGATGGTGGGTGTAGCCATCCCTGTCTCAGCCTGGGTTGCGATCAAGTTCTCAGTCAAGGATTTATCCGTCTTGGTGTCAATAGTTTACTCAATCAAGTCCAACGCGATCAGGAATGATGCTGCTCAGAGGGGGGTTGAGCGGCTTCTGGCTGGATCGGCAACCCCAACCGACCTGGATCCCAAACATTGGTTGGAGTAGGAGGGGTACGGAGGGAACCACTTGCCCCAGCTCGTTCTTGCTCCACTAGATCCCGCAAGTTTGGCAACTCCACCGCATTCAAGGATGGATCACTCGTTCCTCCACGCCGCTGCAGTCCAGCCATAAAACTGTCCGGCATCACGATCCCTGCCGAGATCAGCATCTTGAACACATCCTCAACAGGCATGTAGATCTCAATGGCTTCTTCTTCTGGGATCAAGGCATACCAGCCTGTGGTGGGATTGGGCGTGGTGGGAATGAAAGCGCTCAACATGCGGCGGGGTGAGCCATTTTCGGATCCGAGTGAAGTCTGGATCGTGGCTGTGACAAAGGCCAAGGCCCAGATACCCGGTCGAGGATACTCAATCATCACCACCCGTCGGAATTTGGTTCCATCTGGATCGCCAAACAGCGTCGTTAACAGCTGCTTCAGCGTTTTGTAGACCATCCCTGCGATCGGAATGGCGTGCAGCAATTGCTCACTCAGATTTAGCAGCCACTGGCCAACGATATTTCGGGCCATAAACCCGATCATGACAATGAACAACACGGGGGCAGCAATCCCTACCCCCAGATCGATCAAGTTGATCAAGACGGGATGGAGCCCCTGAACCGGATTAAACTGTTTGGGAATCCGAGTGAGGAAGGCAACACTCCAGGTTGCCACTTCTACCATCAACCAAATTGTGGTGGCCAGAGGGATCACCACCAACAACCCCGCGACAAAATAGTTCTTGAAATGCTGTTTCCACCCTGCAAACATGTTGTTGTTACCTACCCCTGAAACGAATGTCAACCAACCCCAAGTGCAAAAACTCTGAATCTCTAACGCTGATCTCTGTATAGGTGCGCCCACGATGCGATCGAGGAGAAACAGATTCAGGAAAACGGCTTAACTCTTGACAAACCTTTGTAATGGCAGCCTCGCTGCAACCTTGATCTCGCTGATTCCCTTGTCTGAATCCTGATCCGCTTCCAGATCACGTCCACCCTATCTCGTTTTCCTGCCAGCTTAATCGCATCTAGTCAAAAACTCCAGACCGGAATCTGGCTAAAATAGCAGCTGGATCAAGAGGTCATCCTTAAGTCTCATCATACCGGGCCGTGCAGGTTTTCACAGCCGTAATCCCCAGGAATTGTCAAGCACTCCATCGATTTTCGAGCGATCCAGCCCCCAATCGAATGATGATTTTAGGCTGGGATAGGAGGATCGGGTCAAGACCTGGCTCGATCACCCTTTCTGAGAGTCTCCGGCAGTGCTACCTTAGTTATATAACATTTTGTAAATAAATTTTATCCCAACTCTGTCAAAACTGACCCTAAATGGGGTCGTTTCCTGAACAGGCTCCAAAGCTTGGTTGGGGCAACAGCCTCAGACCTGCTGTTGAAAAGCTTAAGGTCCAGAATAGAGACTGATAGATCGACATTAAGCGATTCAGATCCAATGATGGAAATCCAGGCATTGAGATCCAGCACGGGAGATCAATGGACTGTTTAGCACACGCATGGGGATACGTCAATGGCAGAAGGCTGGCTTGAGCATACTTGTCAGATTGAGGTTGCGGTTGGAATTGACCGAGTTTGGGATCTGTGGTCCAACCTGGAGCTGATGCCCAATTGGATGCGCTGGATTCGGTCGGTGGAACTGATCGATGATGAGCTCTCCCGCTGGACCCTCGATACTCGTGGTCTGACCTTTAGCTGGATCTCGCGGACCCACACGATTATTGAGCATCAAATGATCGGGTGGAGCTCGGTGGATGGATTGCCCAATCAGGGAGCGCTGCGATTCTACGATCGCAAGGGTAGTACGATCGTCAAGCTGACGATCTCCTACATGATCCCTGGATTGCTGGGCCAGCTGGTGGATAATCTGTTCCTGGGGAAGGTGGTTGAGTCCACGATCCAGGCTGATCTGGAACGATTCCGAGACTATGCGCTGCAACAGAGCCAATCCTAAGTTAGTCTTAACGATTAGTACAGATTCACCATGATGCGGCACCCCACCTGGAGGTCATGAATTCCCATGCTTGATGATCAGAGCCAACAGAATTCTGTTGACGAGACTGCTGCTTACACCTCTGTGGATAACCGTCATATCCGCTTTGCCCTCGATAAGACTGAGGTTGATCTCGATCAGCTGATGGTCTTATTTCAACGCAATGCATTTTGGGCTCACGATCGGCAGCGTGAGGATGTTGAGCGATCGATTGCCTGGAGTGAACCCGTTGCCAGTGTTTGGGATGGGACGCGCATGATCGGGTTCGGGCGGGCCACTTCGGATGGAGCCTATCGAGCGGTGATCTGGGATATTGTGGTGGATCTGGATTATCGTCGCCAGGGGCTAGGCCGTAAGTTGGTGGAGACGTTGATCAGTCATCCGCATGTTCGTCGGGCCGAGCGAGTCTATCTATTCACGACCCATCAACAGGGGTTTTATGAACGGATCGGTTTTGTCGAAAATCCTAGTACGGCGCTTGTGCTGATGAATAAACCGCTAGAGTTTCTCACCCCTGCTGGTGTGTTTGCAACTCCGAGTGATCCAGAAGCCAATTCATAACCTGCTGATCGATATCTGCTGATCGATCTCGTATCCCAAGATTGCTGAGAACTTAGAGAAGTGGATTGGGGGGATCGCGCCACATTCGCGCCTCCTTTGTACCTTGCTGTTGATCGATCCTGCAGATACGCTAATGAGAGTTTTGGAGTGGGTTCTGTGCTGAATCTGGATCGAAATCTTCCCAACATTGTGTTCCTCGTCCTGGATACACAACGAGCCGATCGGTTGTCCTGCTACCAAGCCCATCCGGATCCCGATCGCCCACCGATCACTCCAAACCTCGATCACTTTGCCACCCAATCAACCCTATTTGAGCGAGCCATTTCTCCGGCCCAATGGACGATCCCGGCTCATGCCTCCATGTTCACGGGAGAGTATCCCAGCACCCATCAAGTAGTTCAAGCCGATCTAGAACTGGATCCGAGCTATCCAACCTTGGCAGAGTTGCTGCGGATCCATGGCTATCAGACGATCGGTTTTTGTAATAATCCACTGGTTGGTGTTCTGAAAAATGGGCTCCGACGTGGCTTCGATATCTTTTACAACTACGGGGGAGCTTTACCCACTCGCCCTGCTTCAGGCACACCCCTGCCGCCACCGCTCAACTGGATCCTGGAGCAATACACTCAGTTTTGGCGCAAGCTGTCCTACCCTGTCCAAAATGCCTTTGCCAAGTCCGATCGATTATTTCAACTGGCTTTGCATCCCTGGTTCACGAGTGTTTGGTCTCGCCTGTTTAACTTCAAGGGTCATACACCGGATTCGATCCGAGATGTCAGCCGTTTCCTAATCCAAGCTGCCCAGGATCAATCGCGTTTAGATCAGTCGGAGGTGAAGCCCTTTTTCTGCTTTGTCAATTTGATGGAGCCGCACCTTCCCTACTGGCCCCCGGAACCCTTTATCCAGAAATTTGCACCTTACTTCAGCCAAGATCGATCGGCCCGCGACTTTCTGCGGCAGTATAACAGTCAGCCCTATCGCTGGATGGCTCCTCTCAAAGATCCGCTCACTCCGATCGAAGCTCAGGTGTTGAGTGACATTTACGATGCTGAGGTTGCTTACCAGGATCATCTCTTAGGCCAAGTTTTCTCGACGCTTTCCAGCACAGGGCTTTTGAATAACACGATGGTGGTGATCGTGGCCGATCATGGGGAAGGGCTGGGCGAGCATGAGTTTGTCGGTCATGCCTTTGTGGTCTATGAAGAACTGGTTCGGGTACCGTTGATTGTGCATTATCCGGAGATCTTCCCCGCTGGTGCTCGGATCAAAACGCCAGTCTCCACTCGACGCTTGTTCCATACAGTCCTCGATCTAGTTGGCCTTGCCCGTTCGCAAGCGGATCAGGTTGAAAAAGGGATTCTGCGCAAACCCCAACTGAGTCGGCAAGTGCGGCGGGAGATCAATCGCTTAAGCCTGCGTCGAACTGTCACGGGTGTGGATCCAGAGCATGAAACTGTTTTAGCGGAAGCCTTCCCTCCCCATATTTTGATCCGGGCAATGGAGAAGCGTGCGGATCAGTTGCTGCAGGAGCGAGCTTGCCACTCCACTCGACG
>CAZONZ010000048.1:0-15423 GCA_964581005.1 uncultured bacterium | reverse complement strand
GGCTATGATCCCAGCTTATTTCGTAACTGGGCGGTGACCGATCTGTATGAACCCGGATCAACATTCAAGCCGATTAATGTGGCGATCGCCTTGGAAAAGGGAGCTATCCGAGCGGATACTCAGGTCTACGATGAGGGCAAGATCACAGTCAGTGGCTGGCCTGTCCAAAATTATGACTACGATGAACGGGGACCGCATGGCTGGATGAGTGTGGCAGAGATCTTGAAGCAATCCAGCAATGTCGGCATGGTTCACCTCATGAATAAGCTGGATCCACGAGTGTATTATGATGCTTTGCTGCAACTGGGCATGAATCGGAGTTCCGAGGTTGATCTACCGTTTGAACCTGCTAGTCAGCTGAAGAGTTTACAACAATTTTTAACGGCTGAGATCGAACCGGCCACGACATCCTTTGGCCAAGGCTTCTCCCTAACCCCCTTACAACTAGCTACCTTTCACTGCGCGATCGCTAATGGTGGATTTCAGGTGCAACCGCATGTGGTCTTGGGTCTGGTGGAAAAAGACTCTGGGGAACGGATCTGGCAACCGGCCAATCCAGAACGCCCTCGGATCTTTTCCGAGTCCACCACTCAGATCGTGCGGACCCATATGCGAGATGTTGTGGAGTTTGGGACAGGCCGACCTGCTTATATTGAAGGCTATGAGATCGGGGGGAAGACCGGGACAGCTCAGAAGGCGAACCCGCGTGGAGGTGGCTATCTTGCCGGTAAACGGATCACAAGCTTTGTTGCCTATTTTCCAGCTCTCGAACCCACCCATGTGGTTCTGGCTGTGGTGGATGAACCGCGTGGGGATGATGCCTATGGATCCACCGTAGCTGCTCCGATTGTCCGCTCGGTGATCGAAGAGATCGTTGCGATGAACGGGATCATGCCCAACTTGCCTTAGCCGTCTGAATCTTGTCGTCGAAAGAGACAACTGCGGGGTTGAGAGGGAGGATTGTGGGGGCGAACGTGTTGTTAAAAGTGGCAAACCTGGGGATAAGAGCGTAGGGCGGCAAGCTAGTATTTACGATCACAGGATAAGTATATAGACAAAAATCAATACTTGAAAATCATTTATAGATTAGAAACGATGATATTCTTTTGTTACAAACTTCTCAGGAATTAGGCTCCTTCCTATGCAGTTGACCAATCTGATCCACTTTCGCAATCTGCGGGGTGATTTCTTTGGGGGCTTGACAGCCGCGATCATCTCTCTGCCGATGGCGTTGGCTTTCGGGGTTGCCTCTGGTGCAGGTCCAGTTGCGGGTCTTTACGGGGCGGTCTGTGTTGGTTTATTTGCGTCTCTGTTTGGTGGCACGCCGACCTTGATCTCAGAGCCCACCGGACCGATGACAGTTGTGATGACCGCTGTTGTTGCGAATTTGACGGCTACGAATCCCGACAATGGGATGGCGATGGCCTTTACCGTGGTCATGCTAGGGGGGATCTTTCAGATCATCTTTGGAGCCTTACGGTTGGGTAAGTATATTACGCTGATGCCCTACACCGTGATCTCCGGGTTTATGACCGGGATTGGTCTGATCATGATCATTCTCCAGCTGGGACCTCTGCTGGGATATAGCGGCGGGGGGGGCGTTTTGGGAACGTTACGGAATCTCCCGACGTTTCTGGAAGCTCCGGTGTTGCCAGAATTAACTCTGGGCTTAATCTCACTGTCGATCTTGTTCTTGACACCAACCAAGGTCAAGAAGTGGGTTCCCCCGCAATTGTTGGCTTTGGTGGTCGGCACCGTTATTTCGCTGAGCGTGTTCCCCGGTATTGATATCAACCGGATTGGTCAGATCCCCACAGGATTACCGCAGTTGCAAATGCCCACGTTCACCGCTGAGCAAACTCAGATCATGCTGGTGGATGGGATTGTCTTAGGAATGCTGGGCTGTATTGACTCTCTGTTGACCTCGGTGATCGCAGATAGTCTGACCCGGACTCAACACAACTCGGACAAAGAATTGATCGGTCAGGGGATTGGCAACCTGGTGTCAGGGCTCTGTGGTGGATTGCCGGGAGCTGGGGCCACGATGGGGACGGTGGTCAATATCCAAGCTGGGGGTCGCACCGCACTTTCGGGTTTAATCCGATCGGGCATTTTGATCGTTGTGATCTTTGGGGCTAGTGGATTAACCCAAGCCATTCCTACTGCTGTGTTGGCTGGGATCACGATGAAGGTGGGGATCAATATCGTCGATTGGAGCTTTTTGAAGCGGGCTCACAAAGTCTCTTTGAAGGGTGCAGCGATCATGTATGGCGTGATTGCCTTGACCGTGTTTGTGGATTTGATCACAGCAGTTGGAATTGGTGTGTTTGTGGCTAACGTCCTGACCATTCAGCGGATGAGTGATCTGCAAGCCAAGGATGTTAAAGCAGTTACCGATTCCGATGATGAGATCCTCTTAACACAGGAAGAAAAGACTCTGATGCGGGAGGCTAATGGACGGGTGTTGCTGTTCCATTTGAGTGGTCCCATGATCTTTGGAGTAGCCAAGGCGATTGCCCGCGAACAGTTAATTGTGCAGGATTTTGATGCCTTGATCCTGGATCTGAGTGATGTGCCGATGATTGGGGTGACCTCTTCCTTAGCAGTCGAAAACGCGATCAAAGATGCAGTCGATAAGGGTCGGCATGTGTTTATCGTGGGTGCTTCTGGACAAATCCGCTGGCGGCTAGAGCGCTTTGGGATCTTTGAGATGGTTCCCTCAGAGAATCTGCTAATGAATCGGATCGATGCTCTGCGCAAAGCGGTAGCGTTCATCAAGGATCATCCTAGCCATGTGACCACGACCCCTGATAGTTTGCCTGCCGAAGGTGTTGAAGAGGATCCAGTGGCTCTGAATGTCTAATCAGGCCCCTTGGAGCTGAGTCAATTTTGATTTGATCATGATGATTTCTGTTTACTCACAAGAGGTAACAACTGTGATTCATACGCCTTTGATCGGGCATGGTTTGAATGGAAACTTTTTGCTTGACAATCTGTTTGACAATCCGTTTGAAAATCTTTTGATCCCTAGCCCTCTGATGGCTACCGCAACACCTGAGTCAGGACCGATCCTGCTAGCTGCGGTACTCTTGAGTTTGATTGTGATCTATATCGCTAGCAAACTGGGGGGTGAGTTATCGAAAAAGCTCGATTTTCCGCCAGTTTTAGGTGAGCTAGTGGGCGGAGTTTTGGTTGGAGCCTCAGTCTTTCATTTGCTGGTGTTTCCCGAAGCAGGTGCGACCGCATCCGATTCGATTTTGATGACGATCTTGCAGAGTGTGACCTCTCTCAATCCAGAAGGCTTGACTGAGATCTTTGCCTCTCAAAGTGAAGTGATCTCAGTGTTAGCTGAAATTGGGGTGATCATCCTTCTGTTTGAGATTGGTTTGGAGTCTGATCTGCGGGAATTAACAAAGGTTGGTTATCAAGCAGCGATTGTGGCAGTTGTTGGGGTTGTAGCTCCATTTACGGCTGGTACAGCTGGACTGATGCTGATCTTTCACCTGGGCGCGATCCCAGCCATTTTTGCAGGAGCGGCGCTCACGGCAACCAGTATCGGGATCACCTCCAAAGTTCTCTCAGAGCTAGGCCAACTCAAATCGAGAGAAGGCCAGATCATTGTCGGTGCAGCGGTGATCGATGATGTCCTCGGCATTATTGTTCTGGCAGTCGTCGCAAGCTTGGCCAAAACAGGTGAAGTGGATCTGGTCAATGTTTTGTCTTTGATCGCTAGTGCTACCGGCTTTTTGGTGGGATCGATCCTGCTGGGCCAAGTTTTGAATCGGATCTTTGTGACGTTAGTGGATCTGCTCCAAACTCGTGGCAAATTGGTGATCCCAGCCTTAGTCTTGGCGTTTTCAATGGCCTTTTTAGCTAATGCAATTCAACTGGAAGCGATCCTGGGTGCATTTGCTGCTGGATTGGTTCTAGATGAAACCGATCAGCGGAAAGAACTGGACAAACAAGTGATCCCCATCGCGGATGTCTTGGTTCCAATCTTCTTCGTGACGGTAGGAGCCAAAGTGGATCTGAGTGTGTTGAATCCGTTGATCCCAGGGAATCGAGAAGGTTTAGTCATTGCCATCTTTCTGCTCACAGTGGCGATCATAGGAAAACTGGTCACAGGCTGGTCTGTTGTGGGCCAAACCTCAATCAATCGTTTCGCCATTGGAGTTGGCATGATCCCACGGGGTGAGGTCGGTCTGGTGTTTGCCGGGATCGGAGCTGCAAGTGGAGTTTTGGACAAGCCTTTGCAGGCAGCGATCATTATTATGGTGATCATGACCACCTTCTTAGCTCCACCCTTTTTGCGAGTAGCCTTCAAGTCATCACCTGCTACTGGTGAGGACGATCTGGCTTTAGGCTTAGCGGGCGAATCGAATCCTGAGGCTCTCTCTAAAGAGGGATCGATCGAGGCTAGTGAACAAACTGAGCCTGTTAGCTAAACCAGTTTGCCAATTTAATCTAATTAATCTAATTAATCTAATTAATCTAATTAATCTAATTAATCTAATGTTGTGATCGGGTTCTCCTCGCTGAGGATTGGATCAGCCTTTCTTCAAGGGGGGAACTTGATTTTATAATGTTATAGCCATCGGTTATAGCAATCAAAGATCAAATGTGAGAGGGTAGTGATCCTGTTTGCACTCTGGGAGAATGCTCGAAGTTGAAGGCTCCTGAAGGATCTCACGTTTCAACTCGGACTCCTATAGTTGTCACTCATCACGACGATTGTGCCTGACTTCAAGTTTGTTGATCAGAAAAAAAGACAGCGGAAGGGAGAAGATAGCTGATCCAGTTGCGACAAAAAATGATATCCTTTCATACTCTTTTGTCCGAGCTTCTATTACCGAGTACCATTCCTTTGATTGAAAATCGGGACCATGGCCCCGCCCATCACTCGCATCTGTGACGGGTAAGGTTAAGCTCCTGAAGATCAACCAGATGACCCAGCCCAGTGCAACTGAGGTAGATAAGGAAGATACAAAAAAACGCACTACACGCATAGTACTCATGTTGAAGACTTGCAACACAACAATATATTAAGGTATGTCCAACGTCGAAGCCAGCTGAGCGGACGAGGAGGCGATCGGCTGTAGGCGCAAACTCAGTTTCAAGGTCGAAGGATTGCAAAAGGATAGGGTGGATTTCGGCAGAGACGACGCCTCGAATACGACCCTCATACGGGATCACGTGATCACCCAGTTGTCGGGGTTCAACCTCTCGAAATTCAACCTCGATTATATTGCTGTTTACCACCAGTTCACTCAGATCAAACGTGTCCTCGTCAATCGCTAAACCCACCACTCGAATTGCAGGAATCGCGAGATCAGGATCGAGCTCGGCTGAGCGAACACTGAAGTCTTGGAGAACTAGTTCCTGAAGGGAAAGACTACGGGTTTCGAGATTGAAATCCTTCACGCGGATCTGGGGGATCCTGACTTCAAAACTGTCATCGGTGGCCCGGATCTGAATATTTTGTAGATCTAACGTCTGGAGTTCAAACTGAGGAGCGGCGGCTCCAAAAGAGGGCGGTCGGCTCGGAGACGGTTGATCCGGTGTGGGTTCAGGGGAAGTTTCCTCGGTCTCATCCTCCTCCTCTGTAGGTGGGGTTTCTTCGTCGCGGAACCAATCTGGGCTGATCACAAACTCAGCTTGCTTGACAGAGATCTCCTTGATGAGCACATGCTCGTCCGCAAACATGTCAAAAACATCTTCGTATTTCAGCGTCAGTTCTTTCAAGTGAACACTCGGATCTTCACTGGTTTCGCCTGGAAAATCAATTTCTTCAATCTCAAACCCTCTGGCCAAAGATCCATTAATCCCTTTGACACTCCAGGTATTGTCTTCTGTATCCAAACTATTCACTATGATCCTGAGCGGAAGTGGGCTATACCAGATCACAAAATATACAAGACCAAGCAAAGCCGTGATTCCGACGATCAACGATAGACAGCCGATCAGACACCCTGCTAGAGGGGATCGAGAACGGGGAGGTGGAGCAAGTGTGGCACTCATAACCTTTTCCTGGTTTAGGGATTAGGGGAGGGGAATTTCATCGGTTCAGGTCACTCAGCACAATCAACAGGATCTAAACAAGCACTAGAGTAGAGGGGTTGAACAAGGTCAGTCAAATAGTTTCTCTAAATACACCTCTAAGAGATCGTTTTGGCCCATTCATCCCCATTTCAGATACCCTCAATCTCTTTCCCTTCATGATGCCAATGCTCTAGCGATCACCTTCACCCGTTAGCCCTCACAATCCTGAGAATCGATCGATCCGTAACCTAAAATCCTGCACTATTCTGTTAGACTCCACTGAGCAGCCCCCAGGAGAGCATGACATGACCTATTGCCTTGAAGACTATTGTGTGAATGGGATCCTATTGCTCGACGGAGGCATGGGCCAAGAATTAAGACGTCGGAGCCAGAGACCTCCCACAGCCCTATGGTCAGCCCAGGCATTACTTGATGAACCTCACTTGGTGCAAGATCTTCATGAGGATTACATCCGGGCAGGGGCCAGGGTGATCATTACCAACACTTACACCACTATTCGACGTCGTTTGCAACAGGATGCAGGGATCGGAGATCAGTTTGCCCCGTTAATGCAACTAGGGGGTAAATTAGCGATGCAGGCCCGTGAATCAGTTGGGATCCCGGTCTTAATTGCCGGTTCGTTGCCTCCCTTATTTGGGAGTTACCGTCCTGATCAAGTGCCCTCGATCTCAGAACTTGAATCCATTTATGAAGAACATGTGGAGTTGCTGAGTCCCTACGTGGATCTATTTCTCTGTGAGACCTTGTCAACCGCAGAGGAAGGACGTGCAGCAGTGAGAACGGCAAGCCGATCGAATAAACCTGTTTGGGTCTCCTGGACGTTGACTGATCAAGGTTCACCCCGATTGCGCAGTGGTCAGTCATTACAGGAGGCTTGGCAAGCCATTCAGGATCTGCCGATCGAAGCGGCACTGGTCAACTGCTCCCCACCAGAAAGCATTACAGCTGCCATACCCGAACTTGTTTCTTGGGTTGGATCTGTCAGGGTTGGTGGATATGCCAATGGGTTTGAGCAGATCCCAGCTAATTGGACGATCCATGATGGGATTTCGGCTTTGGGCCAACGTCGCGATCTCGATCCAGAGAACTATGCTGTTCATGTGCAACGCTGGATCACGGCGGGTGCAACCATCGTTGGCGGGTGCTGCGAAACTGGACCTGCTCATATCCAAACGATCGCTGAACGCCTCAAATAAGATGCTGCTGATCGGTTCACCAGTCCTTACGATGATAACGATCGTGCTTACCAGACACAGACAACTTTCGCATCTGAGCAAACCTTACTAGATGAGCGGGCTCAGTGCAGTTGTTAGACTTCAGTTCACTGGAACTCAATGATCAATGTGATCTTAAGGATTCAGGATTGGGTTCACAGAGGCTCTGATCACTCTGAGTGGCTTGTTCTTGTTGTTAGCGAAGGATCTTTTGGGGCTTCCCGTCTTCATCGTAGATAAATGGATCAGGTCCTAGTGCTCCAGCCACGTCGAGCGGGGTCCATTCGCCTCGGATCAGTTTGGCTAAACCCTCTTCACCGTCAGGTTGATAGATGATTGTGCGTTCCACACGGTTGTAGCCTGTATCCGCATTGGTCGCAACCGATCCATCACTAGACAGCAGTTCAACCACAAATTGATTGGCTCCGGGCTCCCAACCTGTCAAATAGATCGGTTCACGGCTCGTGGTGGTTTGGCTCTCCCCATTCAAGGTATATCGAACCTGAGCTCCGCCGAGATTGATCCCATCGACAATGTAATCCAGCAAGATTGGCTCCGCTCCATAGCTACCGCTGGGAGAGATCACCGTAATTAGCCCTGTTCCCTGTTGAAAGCGAGGGCTATTTTGGCCATCAGCAGCGTCAACGTGAAATGTTGCGTATAAAAAAGCACTTAAATTCCGATAACTCCGATCCCAAGGACGGGCTGCAACTACGCGGATCGTGTGAGTACCGGGATCTAAGTTCAAGATCAACGGTTCATCCAGGTTGAAATAATCGATCGGATCATCGTTGTTGACCAATACCTTGACATGTAATCCTAAGCCTGTTGCTTCATCCTGTCCATAGGGAAAGCGCTTCACGTCCACTTGCACAGGCACTTCTGAGGTGGAAAAGATCTGATCCGGCTGGGGAGAGGCCAAGGTCAGATTCGGGAAATACTGATCTGTGGTTGGCGTTAGGATCTCAACCAGTTCAGGCATAGGAACCGTCGTTTGACTCTTGGCCAAATCCGTAAACACCGCCGATGATAGACCTGCAACAACACCCGTTACCAGGATCATCCAGGAAGCCTTCTGCATCGTTCTACCTCTACGTTGATGAATCATATTACAAAGTTCCTGCGTATGAAGCAGCGCCGATCAACCCAACTTCGGTATTCTGGACAATCTGGATCGGCATCATTTTCAACACTGAACTCAACCGTCCTTTGTCTAAGAGAGAATCCAAGAAGGGGCCAGATTGCAACAAGGGCAGGATCTTGGCAGCGATCCCACCCGCCACATAAATGCCACCTGTCGACAGAAGCTTCAACCCTAGGTTACCCACCTCAGACCCATAGAGGGACACAAACATCTCCATTGTCTTTTCAGCTAAGGGATCGGAGTGGTTCAATGCGGCTTCCGAGATCATTGCAGCCGGATCAAGAGTCTTTTCCCCTTCCGGTTGAGATTCCCAAGTTTGAACAGCTTGGCCCAGTTCAGACTGAGATGAACCACTGGCTGGATCGAGGGTAGAGGCATAATCACTATCGCGCAGATATTGGTAAATTGACACGATCCCTTGCCCAGAAACCACTCGTTCCACCGAGATCCGACCATAGCGTTTTTGTAAGTAGGTGAGGAGACCAAACTCCAGCTCTGATCGAGGGGCAAAGTCAGCATGTCCACCTTCGCTGGGGTAAACATGATAATGATCCCCACCCCAAATCAGATAGCCTTGACCCAATCCTGTGCCTGCGCCAATCACCGCGATCGGTCCATGCTCCTGCCGTTCTCCCGCCTGGAGGGTATGTAGATCCTCAGCCGGTAAGTTGATGCATCCGTAGCCGACGGCACTAAAGTCATTGATCAGTTCAACCTTAGCGATCTTCAAACTCTGTTCTAGCTGTTGAGCATCGAGCTGCCAAGGCAAGTTGGTGAGCTTCGCCCGCTGATTCACCACTGGACCCGCAATCGCAAAACAGGCGGCACTTGGGCTGGGATCTCGATCAAGCGTCTGCTGGGCTTGGGTCAGAAAATCTTGCACGATCGGATCCAAACTGGGGTAGCTGGGGCTGGCATACCGCTGCTGGTGGAGAAGGTGTTGCTCCCCGTCGTGATCGTCCACCAAGCGGAGGATCGTTTTGGTTCCACCGATATCACCCGCTAATAGCAATCGCATCTGATCGGATCCTCCTACAGGACTACATCAACTTTAAGCGCTGAGGTTATCTGAGCTCAATCACTCCAAGCCTAAGTGCTGGCGAGCAGCCCGACGCATGATCTCAACTGGCACCGATCGCCCACCCAACCAGAGCGACAGAGCTGCAGCCCCTTGCTCAATCAACATGTCTAAGCCATCAATCGTGATACACCCTCGATCGGCAGCCAACTTTAATAACAGGGTAGGGTTGGGAGTATAGATCAAATCGTAAACAATCGAGTGGGTCGGTAAACAGGCAATCTGATCCGGTGTGAGAGGAGTTGCTTGATCCGTCTGAGTTGTATGCATCCCGATCGGTGTGGTGTTGACCAGAAGACAGGTTTGAGGCAGCAGATCGCTCAGTTCAGACCAGGCATAAGGCTCGATTGTGGGCCAGGTATGCTGCAGATCCGCAAGTTTGGCCTCGGAGCGACCCACCACTCCAATCGGGGTTAGTCCTAGCTGTTGGCAGCCTTCGATCACCGCACGAGCTGCCCCCCCACTGCCCAAGATCGTCACTCTTCGATGCGTTGGATGCTGTTGATGCTGTCGATCCTGTCGATCCTGTTGATCCTGTTGATCCTTTGGCTCTAATGACTCCAATAGTTCTTTAGAGAAGTCTTCGGAAGCTTGAGCTGAGCATTTCTCCAAGGCTGACCGTAAAGGAGCGAGAAATCCAGCTAGATCCGTATTGCTCCCCGACCAATCGGCACACTCTGGATCCTCTCGATAAACCGTGTTGACTGCTCCAATTGCCTTGGCTTGAGGCGAGATCGTCTTCAGAAACGGGATGATCGTTTGTTTATGAGGGATGGTGACATTAAACCCTTGGACTCCGATCGCAGCCAGCCCTGAGATAGCCGCTCCAAGCTGATCCGGTTTAACTGGAAACGGTAGATAAACATAATCCAATTCCAGAGCAGCCAGGGCAGCATTATGCATCACCGGGGACAGGCTATGGGCAACCGGATCCCCGATCAACCCTAAAAGCTGAGTACGACCACTGATGACTCTCATGCGAAATCTGGCCCAAGTACACCACATGGTTTGAATTAGGGTTGAGGGATCCTTCCCCATAGATACGGATCCCTCAGTGTTTGCACTCGATTCTGACATTAACGTTGACTACTGGGACGAGCCTGCGCCCACAGGGGTTTCAGATGGATCAGCAGTTGCGGTGGTTTCCACCTCGGTCGGATCCCCAGCTTCAGCTCGTTTGGAGGGAGGCAGCTGCTTCATCTTCACTTCAAAATCGTCAATCACCGTTTTCAGTTCAGAGATATAGTCCTCCTTCTCGCGGATCTCTCGATCTTTCTTACGAGTTTCACCACTGACCTTCATCCACAGCCCCATCCATGCGCCGTAAAACCAGGCAAACAAGGCCCCGATCCCAGCAGCCACCAGAAGTTCAACCACCAGTGGAGCCTCAACTGTAAGACCAGGGATCAGCGTGATCGAGGCTGGATTGGCATTCTGCATCGCAAATAAGGCAATCGCCAGTAGAGTTGCCAACAACAGCAAGAAATTGAATTGATACATGGAAAACTCCTCCTAAAAGAACCAGCCGTAGCTGTGCAAGCCTTTACCGAGCAGGTTGACACCGAGATAGCAGACCCAAACCACCCCAAATCCTAGACTCGCTAAGATCGCAGGACGACGGCCTTGCCAACCTTTCGTGATCCTGGCATGGAGATAGGCGGCAAAGACCAGCCAGGTGATTAATGCCCAGGTTTCTTTTGGATCCCAGCTCCAGTAAGTTCCCCAAGCTTCGTTTGCCCAAACCGCCCCTGCAATAATACCAATCGTCAGTAACGGAAACCCGATCCCGATCAGACGGTAGCTTGTATTGTCCAAGATCTCAGCCAAGTTGAGGCGCTGGGGTGTCAAGAAGGAAGCTGGCGTGACCGGACTAGACTGATCCTGCGCAACCTCTGACTCTGGGGTGAAGGCTGCTGCTGCCATTGGCGTCTCTACCTGCCGTTCTTTCTGCAACTCATGGCCTTCTTGGATCTGAGGCCGCTCCAGCACCGCAACCGAACTGGACTCCATCACCAAAGACTCGCTCACGCTCTGGGGCAACTCCGTTAGGATCACCGGGTTGATCACGCCACTGGTTACCGATTCTGGTTGCCCATCAGCGGTGGGTTGAGTGTAGGGTTTGAAGGGACGATCACTACCCGTTCCCAAAGAGCTACCTTTCAGAGTGATCGGTTGACCTTGGGTGATCACTAAGAATGCAATGGCGAGCAGGGATCCGACTAACAAAGCGGCGTAGCTCAGCAACATGACCGTCACATGCATCATCAGCCAATTCGACTGGAGGGCGGGGACCAGAGGCTGAGCCGTTTGCATTTCATCCGGCAGAACCAGCGCGGCAAAAGCAACTATCACCATGATCACCGGAGCTGTGACCACTCCCACCAACTGACTCTGGCTGATCCGTTCCGCCACCAAGTGCAAGAGGGTGATCCCCCAGGCGAGGAAAAATAAGGATTCATAAAGATTACTGAGGGGGAAATAGCCTGCATCGATCCAACGAGCCCCCAGCAACACGGCCATCATAAGATTGGCGATCACAGTTCCTGCGGTTCCCAATTCTGGCAGGAATGCTAAGCGAGGGAAGGCTGCCCCTAGCCAAAAGATCATCATCGTGATCAAGGCCACTGCAAACGCCCCGTTATTCAATACTTGCTGCAACTGAACCAGATCCATGCCCCTACCTCAATAACTGATCAGACACTATCCCTGCACAGCTGCTACCGAATTGGCAGATCCACCCTTGGGGAAGCAGCATCGATCAAGATCCCATGCAATCGGGTTTTCTGCTGACGGACCTTACTGCTGCTGAGCTTGGGTGAAGAGAAGGATAGCATCTCTCAGGGTAACCGATCCCACATTCCGCAGGTTTGCGAAGTCGGACTGCTATAGTTCCAATCAGCGGCCCCTTCCCAAGAGGCAGGGTATGAAACAGCCATTTTTGATCCTTTGTGCCCCAAAAAGCAGGGATTTATACTCTACGCAGGTAAGATCTGGATTTTCCTGAAGCAATCCACAGCCAATTAAGTCAAGCTTTCTGTTGCACTGAGTATAAACCTACTTTGATCAGACTGAATAGGCTTCCCTGACCCAATTGCAGTTGCACTTCGAGATCGATGCTGAGGCCCTTAGAGCAAAGCTCGATCACCTGATCCGCAAGGGCAAAGTCAAAAAATTGCCGATCCCCACTCGGTGTCATGGATGTATTAAGTGTGATCAAACCTCATTTGAGTTCTACGAGAAACGCTCCTGAAGGACTGCGGTTAACGTCCGAAGCTCAGTGGATAGTGCAATGTCTAGCAATATATAGTCTAGTCATACATACAAAGCCTGCTTCATCTGTTGTTCCGCTCCAGCAAGAAGTTAGTTCTCAGACCCGCTGCCTGTGCCTCATGACTGGGATAAAGAACATTCTGTTGTATCCTGAAAGCTGACTCAAGCCTTTGAGAAGCGCTGAGCTCATGCTGCTTGGGACGATCCACAGGTGCAGGAGAGCTCAACTCTGATGCGGAAATGGGTATGGGCATTAGCGCAGCAAATCATGTCCAGGATCTTGTTAAGGTGCTATGAAACAACTAGCTTGGTTCAGCTAGGATCTTGAGGATTCAAGATCTGAGGGATTTCGGCGCTTGAGGATTCTAGGCTTGAGGGTTTGGGATCTTGAGCATTCTGGCTTGCGATCACAGGTCTGGAGCTCACTTTGAGGACACTTGGATCGCGCAAGAGCGAAATTCACACCTGCAAAGAGCACGCTAAGCTGAGGGCTTAACTCGGATGGAGGATGCATGGACGTCATCATAGGGGCATTTCAAGCCGTTGGCTTCGTCGCTTACCCATTACTGATCTTTTCGGTGATCGCGGTCGCGTTGATCTTGGAGCGCTGGCAGTTCTGGTGGAAGGTCACCCACCGCCAAGAGAAAGTTGTACGGGAATGTCTGGGTCTCTACCGCCGCAATCCCAGAGCTGCTCTGTTCAAGCTGGAACAAAATGCCGATCTGCCCATTTCCCGGATCTTTATTGCAGGTCTGGAATTGGATGATGCCAGTCCCGAAGATTTTCGTCTTGCCCTGGAAACAGCCCTTGCCGCTGAGCTCCCTTTGCTCAAGCGCTACACCACTGTTTTCGACACGATCATTACCCTTGCTCCCTTCCTCGGCTTGCTGGGAACTGTCACCGGGATCATTCAAATTTTGAGCTCGATCCAGCTCGGTAATATTGGCGGGACCGATACCCAGGGCGTTGGGGCAGGGATTGCTGAAGCCCTCTACTCAACCGCTTTTGGCCTGATCGTTGCGATCCCGACTCAATTGATCTCAAACGTGTTCCGCTCCCTATACCTGCGTCAACTCTCCAAGATCCAGGAATACGGTGGCCAACTCGAACTCCTGCACCGCCAGCGCTTAGAGCAACACCTACCGAGCCTAGAAGCCTACGCCAACCAATCCAACTGGCAACCCCCTCGCCTTGATCAGTCTGAACCCTATACCAATTCTGGCCGTTCCCGTCTTGAACAGCACGGATCAGCCCCCCAAGAATCCTATGGCAGCAACCCCGGCTGGCAACGTCCGGATCCTTCAGCCCAAGATCCGTACTCCAATCCCGGTCGGCAACGCCCGGATCCTTCAGCCCAAGAGCCTTATGGGAATAACCCTAGCTGGCCACGTCCGGATTCGTCCTTGCAAGAGCCTTATACCAATCCTGGTCGGTAACCCTGGATCCTGCTTCCTTACTCCCCTAGCCGACTCTCTCCTGATTGAATAAGTTCAGAATTAGCCCTGAATCAGCCTTGAAGCAACTCTGACAGGAACCTTATGCGAATCCCCGAAGATAGCATGAACGTCCGTGCTGCCGAGATCAACATTGTGCCTCTGATTGACATCATCTTTTCGATCTTGGTGTTCTTTGTGGTGGCCAGTCTGGTGTTGACCCGATCTGAATCGCTGGATCTGGAGCCCCCAGAAGCCTCCTCCGCCCAACAGAAGCGTCAACCCGATGTCACGATCAGTATCACCAAAGATAATGTGATCGCGGTTAACCAGGAACCCATCGAGACCCTTGCCAATCTGATCCCTGCCGTTGAACAGGTATTTGCTGAAGAAGGAACCCCTGAGGGAGGCAAGCACTTTGTCTTGATCAGTGCCGACCAGGATCTGACTCATGGCAGAGTGGTCCAGGTCATGGATACCTTGTCCCAATTACCAGATGTCACCCTGGGGTTCCTAGCGCGTAGGCCCGGTACTGACGAATAGAGGAATCAAGATCGATAGCAAGTACCTCCCAAAAAGACTGGGGTTTCAAAAAGACACTCCATACTCCATCTGAAGAAGAGCGACAAATAGCTGAGCAGGAAGAAGTATGAGCCGATCCCCTTGCAGAATAACTTCGCAGCAAGGGGATTGATGTCTGATCTTGGTTACCTCTAGTGCCTGGATCACCACAGTTGCTTCGATCAGAGTCAAGCTTTTGTGACCAGTTACTACATGCTACACTTTAGCTGGCATTGGAATACCATTCCTTGGTTGGTGTTGAAAAGCTCCTGAGGCTTCTATGTCTGTTGCGTTATCGATGTATTTTCTTTGTTATGTCATCACCATTGTTTCTGTGTCTTCCTTACTCCCCGCGTTCATGGACTCCTATACCATTCGAGTTGAAAGATACCTGAGCCTGCCTTTACCCGCCATAACATTGTGGGTCAAAGAGAGTTTGCTTCCACTCCTTCCTCCTTCAATTATCCCTGTTTATGCATTTTTGTCTGGAATTATCTGGCTAAACAAGCGAAATCGAGATCCAGAATGGTTTAACACTATGACCCATATTTACGGCTCATTTATTACCCTTAGCTTGGTTTTAATTCTTGGGCTCTGTCTTTATGGATTCTCTCAAGTATTTGCTCTATCGATTGAGGCTGATTATAGGCTTATGTGTGAGGC
>CAZONZ010000047.1:0-15539 GCA_964581005.1 uncultured bacterium | reverse complement strand
CACCAGCTAGCTGCCATGTTAATGCGTTGGTACGAACGACATCGCCCTAGTTAATGTCTGGATCTGTCAGATGCTTATGATCGAAGCAGAAGCTACTTGCTCAAAGCTAGATCTGATCCATCACTTATTTCCTGATCCAAACAGACCTTATGGATGATCCATCGATATTGATGATCCCCTCGATTGAATATATTTGAATCCGTTATTGAATATACTTAAACCTGTTGTGGAAAATGGTGTTTTTATCTGCTCAAAAAGTCAATTGCAGAAGCTTAATAAGCCAAAAGGATCGGGTGTAACGAAAAGTCTCCAATTGGATCGATTGTTTGAGCTTGATGAGTATGATTACCTCCTGTAACTGTTGCCAAAGCTAGTTCTAAAGCTCTTGTTAAACCTTAAGTTAACCAATGCTTTTGAGTCTTCCGCCGACAACTGCTCCTATACCAGAAGGAGAGCTGCAGGTGATCCGCTATGGAAAAGTTTCAATCCCAGTTTCATTCCTCCTCCCAGTCCCAGGAATTGCGTTTACGCCAACTGTTGATCCAAGAGCGGTGGCCGGAAATGGTCCGTGGTTGTCGAGCTTGTATTCATTGGGATGACTTTAAGCGACCCGAATGTTGTGGAGATTGTGGGATTGGAGATCGGCGGCGACAAAACCGCCTCTAGGCTAAATCGCTGGCTGCTAGAGCGAATAGCTCATTCTCAGGACTTGGGACTTGGGATCTTGGGATCTCTATCGAGGTTGGCGTAGAAAAGATCAGGCTACCTCCCCCCATCGACATGTCCAGGATCAGCGACTACTCTAGATTCAGCTCTCCATAGCACTCCATTGTTCTCATCTGCCCCTCTGCACGCTCACCATCATGCTTAAACCCAATCTGCTTCTGGCCCTAACCGTCCTCGCAGGGATCAGTCTCTGGAAGGCATTACCCTCAGATACCCGTTCTCAACTGGCTGTCACCGATCCGTGGATGACCCCCTATGCCGAGGTGAACCCTCCATCCTCAAGCGATCTTACAGCTGGATCTGAGCACCAGACTGCGATCCGGGTTTATGAAACATTTCGGCCTGTTCAACGGACTGCTGAGATCGTGCTGACTTCCCCTCGATCTTGGGATCCAGCAGAGTTGGGTGCAGCCGCCTTGGCTTCGGGAGGATATCAAGAAGCGATTGGGTTTCTTTCCTTAGCAATCCAACAGGATCCGGAACAGGTTCAAGCCTGGATCGATCTGGGGGAAGCCTATCTCAGAGTGGGTAACTGCGATTGTGCCATTGTCAAATTGAGTTATGCGGCTCAACTGGATCCCTCGAATCCGCGCATTTATAATCTTCGAGCTCAAGCCTATGAACAGAAAGGCAATTATCTTGCAGCAGCAGCGGATGCCCGAACAGGTCTGGAGCTGGATCCTAATCATGTTTATTTGTGGCAACTGCTGAGCTACGTCGAGCATCAAAATGGGGAATGGGACCGTGCAGAACGAGCGATCACCACAGCCCTCTCATTAGCTCCACTGTCAGCTGAGTTATGGGAACAACGCGCCGCCCTCCATACAGCAATGGGAGAGTCAAGACGGGCGTTTGCCGAATATCGTCACGCAGCCTCGATCCGAGTATGGCGATCCACGTCCTCCGATCAACAGGATCGGTCCACCTATCTCGATGATCAGATCCCTGGAGGCTGGTTTATTCCCACCAATCCCCTGCAGTTGGATCCAGCCCAGTTCGCTTTGATCAGCCCGACTACAGAAGCTCAAACTGCCACCCAGGTCTATTTACAACACCTCAATCAATGGGTCGCAGCCGATCCTGAGCACCCACAGCCTTATCTCCACCGAGCTGCCTATTTCTGGTACACAACCCAACTCCAACCGCAGATCACCTATCCTAATCCCACCGATCCAGCCCTGAATCAGTCACTTGATCCTGAAGTGGTGAAGCGTTTACTTCAGCTGGCAGTACGCGATCTTGATATTGCGATTGTCCTGGATCCAACATTGGCGGATCTTTACCTGTTGCGTAGCTGGGTCCACGCCGATCAAGGTGAGTATCTCAAGGCAGAGAGAGATCTGAAGATGGCAGAGCAGTTGGGCTACAGGCGCTAGGGATCTTTGAAAGCAAGATTATGGCTTTGAACGATAGGTATAGGAGACCATAGGAGAGCATAGGAGTTCTGAGGAAACGCAGCACGGCCTCACAGCCTCAAAGAGGATCAACCATCTGCTCAGCCCTAATCGACAACGTAAAACATGTGGATCCATTCTGACTACTGACATCGAGCTGACCCCCTAGCAGCTCTGTAGCTTTCTTGATCAAAGGCAAACCCAAACCGCTGCCACCCTGATTAAAGTAATCTAGATCGGAAACACGGTGAAATTTATCAAATATTTTGCACAAATGCTCAGGCGGAATCTCGACCCCTGTATTGATCACGGCTAATTGAATTTGGGAATCCTGAACGTGGAGGTGGACTTTGATGGATTCGTGTGGAGGAGTATACTTACAAGCATTATTCAATAACTCCGAGAGTATACGTTGGAATAGATGAAGATCGGTTGTTAGGGTCAAGCTGGTTGAAGGAAGTTCTGTGATCAGATGTTGATTGCGTTCCTGAAACCGCAGTTGAAAGGGCTCCAACACTGTGTAGATCCAGTCTGGTAGGATGATCGAGCTCAAGTTTAGCTCCTGACGACCTGCTTCCATTCGCTGTAGATCTAGCAAGTTGTTAACCAAATCCAGTTCGCGGTAATACTCTTGGCGCAGGATATTGAGATAGTGACGCTGTCGCATATTCACGTCAGTTGTATCGATCAGTTGTAGTGCCATTCTCATGCTGGTGAGAGGGGTTCGTAATTCGTGAGACACCATATTTAGAAAATCATCTTTGAGCTGATTCATCTCTGTCAAATGATCGACCTGCTGCAACAGCGCAAGATGCAAACGAGCCTGCCGAATGCCGATCGCGCACTGACTGGCTGCCTGTTCAGCTAAACGGATCTCAGCCTGCAAAAATAATTTGCGTGGAGGACGGAATAACTTGAGATAACCCATAAATCCTTCCGTCTGTAAGATAATTGGGCAGGCTAGCCCAGTGCAGGGACCGTAGAGAAGATGATCAGTGGTGTAATAAACCGTGAGGCCCTGCTTGAGCTCAGCTAAAACTTGAGGATCAGGGTGATAGATTACCTCAGGTCGGGTTCTCAAAGATCCTGTAAACGCATGCCGGATTTCGTAAATGCCACTCTCTGGGTTGAGCAGGCAAATGTAGCAGGCACCCAAGTTTAGTTCAACTCCCAGACTCTGAGCTGTTGTGACTAGTATTTCATCTTGATCCACACTTGATCGGATCTGCTCGATCATATTCCGGAGTAGCTGCTCAAAATCTAACATTTGCTGTAATTCTGCATTTCGGACTTCGATCTGATATCTCAATTCATGATTAGTATGCTGCACTTCCTGTAATAGTTGAGCTTGCTGCAAGGCAATTGCAAGATGCTGAGCCAGTTGCTGCATTATGATCTCGATCCAGTCTTCCCAATGACGGGGACCTCTGCAGTGATGCGCGATCAATAATCCCCAAAGATGGGTTCCTATAAAAACGGGTACAACGAGATTAGCCTTGACCTGCAATCGGGCTAGCAATTCTGCACAGCAGGGCTCGATCTCGGCTTGGGAAACATCATCGATCTTGGACATAGAAGTCTGCTGATAGGACTCATGTCTCGTTGTCAGAAAACAAGAGTCTGTGATCACTTCAGCCAAAAGGGAATACTGGGGATCACTCACGGCTTCAGCAACAATCTGGCCACTTCGATCAGCTTGCAGTTGGTAAACAATAACCCGATCAGCAGCTATCCAGGATTGGAGTGCTTCCAGAGCAAGGGTCAGGATCTCCTCAGTCGGCAAGGATTGCTGAATGGCTTGGGTGATCTGGTTCAAGAGCTGCTCGATCTGGAGACGGCGGCGCAGATCGTGTTCATGCTGTTTGAGTTTGGTTACATCTTGAATGGTTCCACATAAAGAGTGACCTTTAGGCCCCCGCTGGGGAAGCGGTTCACAGATCGCCCGAACCCATTTGGTCCGCCCTGAAGGAAGGTCTAGTTTTAACTCAATATCATAGGGGATGCCCTGATCCATGGCGCGGGTGATCGCAGTATGAAACGTCTCCCACCAGACATCTTTGTAGATCGTCGGGTAATCGGAGAGCGGATAGGGGCCGAGTTCAGGATTTCGTTCGTAGATGTAGTAAACC
The DNA here is from genome assembly GCA_964581005.1 of uncultured bacterium. Taxonomy (GTDB): domain Bacteria; phylum Cyanobacteriota; class Cyanobacteriia; order Thermostichales; family Thermostichaceae; genus CAZONZ01. The sequence continues at coordinate 11,290 of CAZONZ010000047.1, read as the reverse complement.
TCTTCAGACCATGCCGGTACACCAACTACTGGATCGAACGACCAACTGCCGATCCTGGCAATGTGCTGAGCTAGACGAAGCTCCCGATTTCTGGCTTCCAATTCGGCTTCGATCTGTTTGCGATTGGTGATGTCTAACATGACCCCAACCATACGCAAGCCTTGTCCCGTGTCATCGTAGACCCCTTGCCCTTTGGTCAGCACCCAACGTAGGGTTCCATCAGGATGCACAACTCGGTATTCCACGCTCAAGAGTTTGTGCTGGTTGAAAGCTTCCCAAAATGCAGCCTCTACCCACTCCACATCTTCTGGATGCACTCGATCTCGCCACACCTGATCGCTAGGAGATACCGTTTCTGGATCCAATCCCATCAAGCGGTAATGGCTATCACTCCAGATCGCCTGACCCGTTTTGAGATCGAAGTCCCAGCTTCCTGTTTCAGTTAATCCTGTTGCTAGACGTAATCGTTCTTCACTCTGTTGTAGGGCAGTCTGCGTATTTCTTTGCTGGGTAATATCTCGCTGAATCCCAACGTGACCCGTTATTCGTCCTTGTTCATCATAGAGGCAGGTATAGTCACCCTCGATCCAGACTTGACTTCCATCTTTGCGTCGTTCATCCGTCTCGATATGTAGTTTCCCCTGGCTAAATACCTCCTGTATCATTCCCCAACCGTAATCGAGATCGTGAGCGAAAAAATCCCGTAGGGTCAGACCAATGAATTCCTCTTCTGTGCATCCATAGTGATCCAAGATGGCTGCATTTGCCCAAGTTACCCGCAGGTTGTCAAACACATACTCTCGCAGAGCGTTCTGCTCATGATCGTGGGGCCACTCGATCGGCTGATCGAGCATCACCAAAAAGACCCCATCCAGAGACTGACTTACAAAGGTTTGCTGATGTTGGTAGGTGATCTGTTGGAGTCGCTCACGGGTAACCACTCCCAGAATCCGATCATGATCATCAAGCACAGGCAAGTAGTTCACCTGATGCTGTACCATAAACTCGAATAGGGACAAGGGATCAACCAACCCCGAAATAGTGTAAAAGGTTACGGAAGAGTTCGCTACAGCCTCACCGACACCAAGAGTGGTGAGATTAGCTCCAGCCATCAGTAAGCGGATGATATCCGGCTGAGTCAAGATACCGTAGAGAGCCGTTTTGGGGCAACCCGTCAGATCGGATAGAGAGAACTCATCCCTCCTTCCAGAAGTTTCCACCAACACACATCCATACCGATGCAGATCAGAAAGGATCGATTGGATCAGAACCTCCTGGCCAACTAGAGGCAGATCAGAGACTGACAAGCTTTTGATGAGTCTGACGGCTGAAGGGGCAATCATAATCTGGGCTTACAGGTAATGGGCTTACAGGTAATCTGACATCTTAGCTTATTTCATTCTAGAGTAACTGTAAAAAGTGATACTGCTAGTAAGAGTGAGAGATCGTTGTCAGATCATGGCACCCCAGCTGCAATCATCTGGATTAACGTACCTCAAAACATTCTCTGAAGGTACAGGTGGTTACCAACAGGTTCAGCTCATAGCATCTTAGCTACCATCATCCCTAAAATGCTCTCTAGTATTCATGAACACGATCAGCAGGTGATCTCCAAGCCAGCATCAAGTCTAGGCTGATCCTGTCTCTCAACCTTCCCTCTCACGTTCCTGACTATGGCTCTGATTGTTCAAAAATATGGTGGTACCTCAGTTGGATCTATCGAACGGATCCAGGCAGTGGCTCGGCGGATTGCTCGCATAGTGGATCAAGGGCATCAGGTTGTCGCCGTCGTCTCAGCTATGGCCAAAGATAAGAAGACACGAGAGACCGAGCGCCTACTCGGACTAGCTCAGCAGTTGGATCCTCCATCCCCACCCACTGAAGCCTATCAGCGCGAACTGGATATGTTGGTTTCGACGGGTGAGCAGGTCAGCATTGCTCTCGTTGCCATCGCCCTGCAGCAGATCGGTTGCCCAGCCATTTCGCTAACTGGAGCCCAGGCGAGTATCCGCACAACCAGAGATCACACCTGTGCCCGGATCGTTGAAATTGGGACCGATCGAATCCTGAATGCCCTCAGTCAAGGCAAAGTGGTTGTCGTTGCAGGCTTTCAAGGGATCCACAGCCCCATTGATCTCGACATTACCACCTTAGGCCGAGGCGGATCGGACACCAGTGCTGTCGCTCTAGCCGTCGCTCTCCAGGCTGAGATCTGCGAGATTTATACCGATGTTCCAGGCGTATTCACAACGGATCCAAGCAAGATCCCAGAAGCCCATCTTTTACCAGAGATCACCTGCGAAGAGATGTTAGAACTGGCCAGTTTAGGCGCTAAAGTCCTGCACCCTAGGGCTGTTGAGCTAGCCCGCAACTTTGGCATGAAGGTTAAAGTCCTCTCCAGCTTCATCGATCCATCTGAAACAGGATCCCCCGATGCGGATCCTTTCCTGACTGATCCTTCACCGAGAGGAACCGTTGTGATGGCTTCTCCTCCTAAGCACCGATCTCTGTCTGAACTAGAGGTGACTGAAGCCGTTGATGAGGTGATCGTTGATCAACATCAGGTCAAGATTGTGCTGTTAAACGTCCCCGATCGACCTGGAATTGCGGCTCATCTCTTCCGAGCCATTGCAGCAGTTGGGATCAATGTGGACTTGATCCTGCAGTCGATCCATGTCACAGATGGTGAGCCAACCAACGATATAGCCTTCACTGTCCCCCAAACAGCCTTGTCGCAAGCCGAGATAACAGCCAAAAGGGTAGCGCAAGAACTCGGTTGCCCCCAGGTGGTGATCGATCCTCAGATTGCCAAAGTGAGTCTAACCGGAGCTGGCATGATCGGGCGACCAGGGATTGCAGCCGATATGTTCCAAACTCTGGCCAGAGCTGGGATCAATATCCAAATGATCTCGATGTCCGAAATTAAAGTGAGCTGTGTGATTGCCGCCGATCAAGCTGGAGATGCAGCCCTCTATCTCGCCGACTTCTTCCAAGTCATCCCGCATCCCTCCCGATCGATTGCCCCTCAGCCTGGACTCAAACCCGTTCGCGGAGTCGCTTTAGATGAGAACCAATCCCGACTGGCGATTTTGCAGGTTCCTGATCAGCCCGGATACGCGGCCCATATCTTTCTGACCCTGGCTCAAGCGGGAGTTCAAGTGGATACGATCATCCAAAGTCAGCGCAGCAACTTTAACGCTGAAGGCATCGCCACGAATGACATCGCCTTTACCGTGCCCCAAGATCAGGCCAGCAAAGCTGAGTTTGTGCTGCGAGACGTTGCCACTGAACTAGCCTGTGATCGAGTTTATGCCGATCATTCCATCGCCAAGGTCAGCATTGTCGGGGCTGAAATGGAAGCTCACCCTGGCACAGCCGCGTTGATGTTCGAGGCGTTGGCAGCAGCTGGGATCAACATTGAAATGATTGCAACCTCGGAGATCAAGGTCAGTTGTGTGGTTCAACGTCAAGATGGACTTAAAGCTTTGCAACAGATCCATCAAACCTTTCAACTGCATTTGCCATAATTAGAATCCAGTTGTGTGCTGTAACACATTCCGGGTTTCAGCTGGACTCGCTGGAGCAAGAGTCTGGAAGCCTATTGGGATCGCTCTTGTGATTGAGATTACTCGACACTTACTTAGGGCTGCAGCTATTATTAACACACTTAATGTAATCTTTTGATTAGCTTGGGTAACCTTAATGCAGCAGAGCAATTAGGCAGGGCAAGGATGTAGACAATGACAGGTCAGGTTCATTTCCACACACGAACAATCTCGATCGATCAACCGTGGATCGTGACAGGGGCCGATGGACAGGCAGCGGGTGGGATCCTGGTCGGTCAATTTATGTCTGAACTGGTCTTTCCAGGAGCTTTGGTTGGGGGAGCCATCGACACTCGTGAAACGAAACACTTCATCCCGATCGGTCCTCTTGAGCTAGTTCCTCCTGCTTCAACACTCGACAAGTTAAACGCCTACACCTGCCGCATGGAAGGGATCGCGTGGCACCAAGGATTAGCCCTGCTGACACCTGAACAACGAGCTAGCGAGCTTCTGTTTGCCATTCAAGATTTTTTTGGTGAGGTGATCCTGGCAGAGCTGAAGGACGAGTGGCTAGCCTCGATTGCAGGAGTCCACGCTAAAACCATTGCTCTAGCCCGTCCCCGTGAATCAGATTCTGATATGTTTGCACTCCCCCGCGCCTTTACACTGCCCAAACTGCAGATCGATTCGCACCTACCCACCTTTTCAAAATCGCCTGATATCCCTGACTCCCCTGTCGAAAAACTCCAGATCTGGATCCGCGATCTCGATCGCTTGGCCCACCATGTCCTAGCTTGGTTGTTGAGTTGTTTGATCATCCTGGCAGAATGGGGCGAAGAACGTTGGGCAGCCCTTAAACCCTGGTTCTCGCCGATCCGGACTCTGAAGCAAGTGTTAGCTCTGCATCAACGCCAGCTCAACCAAACCTTGATCGGTGTGATTGTTATTGTGGCGATCCTTACCAGTGCAGCGGTTAGCTCAGCTGCAACCTATTCCTGGGTGAAACTGTTTGACTCCAAGCAGACTGCCGTCTCGATCGAGGATCCGGTTCCTAGCCCCAACTTTTCGCAGCAGTGGTGGAAGCAGTACAGTACAGCGCTTGAGAGTGCCAAAGCTGTGTCCTTCAGCTTGCCTTCCTTCGGTCAGAGCTTATCGGTTGATCCCCGGTCTACTGCTAATTCTGTTAATTCTGTAGAATCCTCTCCTAATCAACTTGCTCAAACTCCGTTCCCGATCCCAACCCCGATTTCTCCAGAGCTACAGGATCAGGTGATGGCTATTACCTCGAAAGCTGAATCTGAATCCTCAAGCCCTTCTGAAGCAATTGTTGCTCAGTCAGTCTCCACCGATCAGCCGCTCTCTCAACTCTCACCAACTCAGCTTAATCTACGTTTACAAGCTGCCATCGACAATGAGGATTGGAGGGACGCACTGCAAGTTGTGGATCAGATGATGACGATCTACCCAACCCATCGGGATCAGCTTGGTGCTTATCGCCAGCAGCTTGAAGCTCAGTTAACAGGGATCAACACTTATGGCTCTCCATCCTCCGGTGGGTTACTTCAGGATCTGAATCAAGCCATTGAAACTCAAGCCTGGGATCAAGCGATTGAAGTCGTGGATCAAATGATCGCGGTTGCTCCCCACTGGGCCATAGAGCTGAACTTATATCGGCAACGACTGCAAGCTCTTGCGATCACAACCTCTCCAACAGCCTATTCAATTCAATCCACTCAGGCTGAACAGCTTGGTCTGGAACTCGATCGAGCTGTGACAGCAAAGAAATGGGATCGTGCCATTCAGATTGTGGATCAGATGACAGAAACCTTTCCAGAGCAACGCGATCAGCTGATTAGCTATCGGCAACGGATCGAGGGGCTTCGGATCATGGGTTAGGCAGAACAGTCTCACCTCATTTGCTTGATCTCAATAATCACTTAAGCTGTTCGATCAGTTCAATGACGAGGCCATCTGGATCGGCAATAAAGGCAACTTGATAGAGATGATCTCCTATCTGCTGGGAGATTGGTTCGAGAAGGATTTGAATACCTTCAAGACTGGTTAACGTTTGATCAATCGATCTGACCAGCAAGGAGAGATGGTAATAGCCTACATAGTGAGGATCTCCCAAGACATCAGGAGCAGGTTTTGGTTCTGGGATCTCGATCAGCTCTAAGCGTCCAAGGGGACCGATCAGCCAGCAGGCCAGGGTTGTGTCTAGGGTAAACTGGGTTTCAACCGCGAAACCGAGCTGCTCATAGAAGGCGATCGACCGGAAGATATCGGCTGTCCGGATCGAGAGGTGATGCAGTTGCATGAGATCGGCTCACAACAGGATCGTGTTAGATAGTTTAGCCTGAGGATCTGGCGGCTGAACGATCCCATTTGCGTTAAGATCAGTATAATTTGAATTCTCTGAGCCAAAGGACCATGGGACACCAACCTAAAGAACCTCCCCCAATTGTCTATATTCTGATGGGATTAGTTTTAGTGGGCGGTGGAAGTTATCTGTATTTTGGTGAGCGAGGATCTGATCCCTCGGCCTCTGATCCCTCGGCCTCTGATCCCTCCCCTTCAGCACCAGCAACACCAAACACAGTTGCCCCTGCACCATCCCCAGCAGCTCCCTCGACGCAGATCTCAATCAGTTCAGGTGAGCGTTTATTAATTCAGGCAGAAGGAAGTCAAAACCCTGACTTTCTAGCGGCTAAACAAGCTGGGATCTCAGCCTATGCAGCAGGAAATAACTCCCAAGCTGCTGCCGAATTCGATCGGGCGCTGCAGCTCTTCCGAAATGCGCCTGAAACGGTGATCTATCGAAACAATGCTCGCATTGGGACCCAAACAGCTTACACTCTTGCCGTTAGCGTTCCGATCGAAGCCTCTACCCTGAACTTTGCCCTTGAAATGCTGAGGGGCTTTGCTCAAGCTCAAACCGAGATCAATGATGCAGGAGGGATTAATGGGGTTCCCTTAAAGCTGATCATTGCTGATGACGACGATAATCCAGCTGTAGCAACTCAGGTGGTTCAAAACCTTGCTCAAGATCCTGAGATCTTAGGTGTCATGGGTCATTGGAGTAGCGATACAACTCTAGCCACCCTTTCAGTCTACACCTCCGAACAACTCGTTTTAGTTAATCCCACGAGCACCAGTCCTGAAATTTCAGGGCAAAGTGAGTATGTTTTCCGAACGATCCCCAGCAATCTGTTAGTGGGTCGTGCTTTAGCGGACTACCTGCTCAATGATCTGGGGTCTACCCAAGTCGCAGTTTTTTATGATTCGGGCAGTGAATACAGTAACTCCCTGAAGTCTGAGTTTACAACCTCTGTCCTGACGGATGGCGGACAAGTTGTAGCTGAGTTTCGTCTAGATGATGCTGCCTTTGATCCAGGCCAAGCTCTTGAACAAATCCTGAGTCAAGGGGTTGAGGCGATCTCTTTAGTCCCAGCTCCCAACACCGTTGATCGGGCCTTACAGGTCGTTACGGTTAACCAGGGGCGGCTGCAGCTTTTAGGAGATATCGGTAACCTCTATAGTTTGAAAACGTTGCAAGTGGGGGGAGCTAATGCTGTCGGGCTGACGTTAGTAGTTCCCTGGCATATTGATAGCGATCCAGGATCTGCCTTTGTGATCAATTCCCGCCAAACATGGGGAGGAGATGTGAACTGGGCCACAGCTGTATCCTATGATGCGGCTCAGGTAATGATTGCTGCACTGCGAACCAATCCAACTCGTGCTGGGATCCAGCAGGTTTTATCAGAGTCAGGCTTCGAGGTTGAGGGAGCAACGGGGAGGGTTCGCTTTTCCGCCATTGGAGATCGTTTAGGGGGTGTGCAGTTGTTGGAAGTCCAAGCAACTAACCCCTCTCGATCAGGAACGGGCTATGATTTTATCCCGATCAATCCTTGATAGCGATCGTATTTTGGACTTTGCGGATTGCTCTTAGCTCTGGAGAAGTAACGAGACTCTCTACTCGTTTGATCCACAACAGCTTGGATCAAGAGGCAGAAGAAGCTTTGGGGCGAGGAGGACTGATCTTGCGGATCGTGGTTTTGCGGCTGGACTCTCCGTTATTGGGCTCTGTGCTCTTGGAGGGTTGAGCCTTCGATCCGTTGGTTGCACTGGGATCGGTTGCTCGGCCCGATCCGGTTGTCTTCAACTTCGATTGACGCCCCTGGCCTGTTGTTTGAGTGGATGATCCTTTCTTACTCTGGCCAGCTTTTGTTGACTGGGTTGACGACTTTGTGGTGGATTTTGAGGTGGATTTGGGTGTTGTGGATCGAGTCGTTGCGGCTTTGGTCGAAGAACTGGATTTAGAGGTTGTGGCTTTGGTTTGCCGACTGGATCGAGTTGCTGATTTTCCTTCAGTTGCTGAACTAGCCTCCTCTGCTGTTTGGGTTGCACTCGATTTTGTCGATTTTTTCTTCGATCCTGTCTTGCCTTTCCCAGAACTACTGGCTCGATCAGCTAGCAATTGCAGCGCTTGATCCAAGGTGATCTCGTCTGGGGAGAGATCCTTAGGCAATGAGGCATTCAAATCCCCATGCTTAACGTAAGGACCATAGCGCCCGTCGTAGAGATTGATCGGCTCGTGATCCTCAGGATGCTCGCCAAGGGTTCGGAGAGGGGGGCCTGCTGATCGTTTGCCTCGGCTCTTCTTAGGTTGCGCCAACATTTCGAGCGCTCGATCGAGTGTGATCGTTAAAACGTTGTCGCTCTTGCCCAGGGAGCGGAAGTCGCCATCGTGAACAATGTAAGGCCCGAAGCGTCCAATGTTAGTTTGGATCGATTTACCCGTTTCAGGGTGCTGACCCAGGGTACGCGGTAAACTCAACAGGCCCAGAGCAATTTCAGGAGTCACTTGATCGGGGGTCATCTCCTTCGGTACAGAGGTCCGCTTTGGCTTGGGCTGTTCTTCGGTTTTGTCTCCCAATTGCACGTAGGGACCAAAGGGGCCTTGGGGAAATACGTAAACTGCTTCACCTGTTTCAGGGTGATAGGTCAGCGGTTTTGGACCCTCCAGTTTCAACTTGATCAGGCTTTCGACTTGCTCTGCATTCAGATCAGCAGGTGGAATATCTTCCGGGAGCGAGGCTCGCACTCCACCATTGTCATCATCAACTTCCACATAAGGTCCGTAGTAACTGACCCCGATCTTGAACTCAATATCCGCAAGATGGATCGAGCGGGCCACTTTGGGATCAATCGTGTCTGACTGGATCTGGACTTGATGCTCTAAGCCCTTTTCACCTAAGTAGAACTTGCTTAAGTAGGGCAGCCAGTCAACTTCGCCTGTGGCAATGTCGTCTAGAGTTTGCTCCATGCGGGCGGTGAAATGGGTGTCCACCAGATCGGGGAAGTGTTTTTCCAGGAGTCCGGTGACGGCAAAGGCGGTAAAGGTGGGGATCAGGGCATTTTTTTGTTGGCGCACATACCCCCGGTTAATGATCGTGTTGATGATCGTGGCGTAGGTGCTTGGACGACCAATGCCTTCACTTTCCAATAGTTTAACGAGTGAGGCTTCTGTGAATCGGGCTGGAGGCTGGGTCTCGTGACCGACAGGTTCTAAATTCTGACAGGTGGGATGATCTCCCGTTTTGAGATCGGGGAGAGGGATAGCTTGATCTTCAATTGCTGCATCAGGATCGTCGGATCCTTCTACATAGGCCCGGAAGAAACCAGGGAAATCGATCCGTTTGCCTGAGGATCGGAAGGTGGCATCTTCAACATGGCTCAACACAACGATATTGGTTTGGCGGGCTTCAGCCATCTGCGAGGCGACGGTGCGTTTCCAGATCAGATCGTAGAGAGCGAGATCCGATCCGTGCAGCGGGGTATCGGCAGGTAGACGGAACTCGGATCCGGCAGGACGGATGGCTTCGTGGGCTTCTTGGGCCGCTTTGGCTTTAGTGGTGAATTGGCGGGGTTTGGGGCTGAGATACTGGGGGCCATACATGGCTTCGACACACTCACGGGCTGCTGTGATCGCCTGATCCGACAAATGCACCGAGTCGGTTCGCATGTAGGTGATATAGCCTTCTTCGTAGAGCTTTTGGGCGATCCGCATGGTGATCTGGGCCGAGAGGCGTAATTTGCGGTTGGCTTCTTGCTGCAGGGTTGAGGTTGTGAACGGTGGGGCTGGTTTGCGGGTGACAGGTCGTTCCTCCACCGAAGCCACGGTCCAGATCTTGTCGGTTAAGCGAGCTTGGAGGGCGATCGCTTGGGCTTCGTTTAACAAGACGACATCTCGACCTGCCGCGATCTGGCCTGTATTCTCATCAAAATCTTGTCCAGTAGCTAGACGCTTGCCCGCCAAATGGGTTAATTCTGCTGGGAAGGTGCTGTTGTCATAGAATAACTCGGCTTTCAGATCCCAGTACGATCCTTGGCGGAAAGCCCGCCGCTCCCGTTCTCGATCCACCAGTAATTTGACGGCAACCGATTGGACTCGTCCGGCTGAAAGTTTGGGACGGATCTTTTTCCAAAGGAGGGGAGAGAGAGTATAGCCTACTAAGCGATCTAAGATCCGGCGGGTTTCCTGGGCGCGAACAAGTTGCTCATCCACCTGGCGGCAGTTTTGTAGGGAGGCTTGGATCGCTTCACGGGTGATCTCGTGGAAGACCATGCGTTTGATCGGCACACGGGGCTGTAAAACCTCTTGGAGGTGCCAGCTGATACTTTCCCCTTCGCGGTCTTCATCCGTTGCCAGAATCAGTTCATCGGCGGATTTGAGGGCTTCCTTGAGTTCTTTGACCACTTGCTGTTTGGCTTTCGGGATCACATAAAGGGGATCAAAGTTTTCCTGGACATTCACACCCAATCTGGCCCAGTCTTCCTTCTTATATTTGGCGGGGATCTCAGCCGCAGAATCGGGGAGATCTCGAATGTGACCCATCGAAGCTTGAACTTGATAGTCGTTCGGGAGGAAGCCTCGAATGGTCCGAGCTTTGGTTGGGGATTCAACAATTACCAGTTTGGACATGACAGCAACAGGCAAAGCAGGTCAGGGACGCGATCAATCAACAGGGCAACGCAGGGCAACGTGAGGTCATCGATCCGAAAAGAAGGGGCTTGACTCGAAGCGTAGCAGGCACCCCTACCGAACGCCTAGACCCCATTCCTATCACAGAATCTCGCTGATCCCTAGCACGTTAACCGGATCAAATGCCAGATCAGCTCTGGTCAGGATTGAGGACTCTAAGCCTTGAAGGAGGGTTGATCATGGCTGTTTCCAGGAATATATCCTGATGGCAGGCGGGTTTTGCCGGTTGATGAGTTTATGTTAATTCTTATGAACAATTCAAGATCTGCAGCGGTGAGATAGGGTTCGGGGTGCAAAACGAGAGTGTTTTGAGATTCTTCACAACTCCCATCAGAGACCATTTGGGCCATGAACAGGTAAAAATGTAACCCGATATTAGACTAGATCGTAGGCCGGCCAATGCACTTAGCGTTAGATACCTTGCACTGCTCTGACAGATCCTGGCTTGTCAAGTTAGCTGGTTGATCGGTTGATCCTCTAAGTCCAGCGTTGTGAGTGGTTCACCGTGAAAGCCGATCAGCTTCTCCAGATCTCTGCTCTGCGTCAAGAGGAGCGAGCTTCGCCTTACGTTCAGGATCCATATGAACCGTCAACTAGCCTACCTCCAGCTTAAGATTTAGTTTACACATTAGCTCTCAGTGCATCATCTCTCTTCGTTACTATTTTTGATCAGATCTGAGGATCAAAACTGGGGTCCGTT
>CAZONZ010000046.1:0-15744 GCA_964581005.1 uncultured bacterium | reverse complement strand
GCACGTCATCTGAACAAGAATGCCAAGGATCTTTTCAATCTCGCTGATATAGTAAGAGTCTAGATCAATGTGAACGGAGCGTCCCATAAGCTTTAAGAATCTCCACTCGTCCCCCGTAGTGACAGCCCCGTAGATCACCGATTGGATCCCATTCTCCTGGGCATTGTAAAGATCTGCTGCATACATTTCAGCTACACATTGGCCCAACCCCGAAACTAGATTTTCATTTTTAGCCTCTACAATCGCAATTACAGGTTTTTCGACATAAAACTGTTCTGGCGAAGCACTAATGATATAGTCACAATGTCCAACCAACCCCTGATCCTTGTCAATATTGAAATCGATACCTGAAAACAAGCTAATTTGATCCAATCGTTGCTCTCTAAGTTCAAGCAAAATATTAATAACGATCAACTCCGATCGAGCTTTCTCTGTATTGATCGCTAAGGCTAAGGGAAGATTACGCTTCAAGCTTTGGTGTAGAGCATCACTAACAGGGATCGGCTCGATCGTGGCAAATAGCCCTAACGTCTCCATGATTTGAAGATTGAGCTCAGACTTGACTCGTTTAAGGGTGAAGTCACTGTATGCCATACGGGAAGCCTAACGGGAAGCCTAACGGGAAACCTCCTGATCTTAGCGGAGTCGGCATCGCTAGCTGGAGTGTAGCCAGTCTAAGCGTTGGCTGGGCTGTTCACCCTTGATTGAGCCCAGATTGAGCCCAAGATCGATCCCAGAAGACTGAGATCCGGATAGATTTGGGATGAGATCAAGGAGGTTTTCTGCTAGCATCATTGAGGTCAAAGTGGCAATGCTAAACTCTGGGGAAACCTACGAACGCTGCCTACTAGGCCGATCCTGAGACCTGACCCTGAACTGACGCTGGAGAGGTTAACAGAATCGGTTGGCTGATCTCAGCGTTGCCTGATCCTTGCACTGTGTTGTGACACCTTAGGTACGGTTGATATGCTATCTTCCTCTCCGAATGGACAGGGCGGCTTGAATAAGCTGGATAACGTCCTCCAAGCTAAAGAAGTTGATGTTTACTACGGTAGCTTCGCTGCAGTTCGCCAGGTGGATGTGGACATTCCCAAGCAGCATGTGACCGCCTTCATTGGTCCGTCGGGCTGTGGCAAAAGTACCCTACTGCGCTGCTTCAACCGGATGAACGATCTGATCCCTGGGGCCAGTGTCAAGGGTCTTGTCGCGTTTAACGGCAATGATATTTACAAGCCTGACGTTGATGCTGCTGATGTCCGCCGCCGGATCGGTCTAGTCTTCCAAAAACCCAACCCCTTCCCCAAGTCGATCTACGATAACATTGCCTTTGGTCCTCGGATCAATGGATTTCGGGGTGATATGGATGAGCTGGTGGAACAAACACTCCGGCAAGCAGCCCTCTGGGAAGAAGTCAAAGACAAGCTCAAACAGAGTGGGTTATCGTTGTCCGGGGGTCAGCAGCAGCGTCTCTGCATTGCCCGTACCCTCTCGATCCAACCGGAAGTCGTTTTGATGGATGAGCCTTGCGCCTCTCTCGACCCGATCTCTACCCTCCGGATCGAAGAACTGATCAAAGATCTGAAGCAGAAATATACGATCGTGATCGTGACCCACAACATGCAACAGGCTGCCAGGGTCTCTGACTTCACCGCCTTCTTCAACACCGAGATCGATGATAAGGGTGTCCGATTTGGCCGACTGGTGGAATTCAACCGGACTGAGAAGATCTTTAACGCCCCCGCCCAACGCGAGACCGAAGAATACGTCAGCGGTCGTTTTGGTTAATCTGCCGATCCTGGCTCCAACCCGATTGACCGACTTCATCGATCCCACATCATATCCAGGGGAAGTTGCCCTATGACCGAGGCCGAAATCACTCAAGCCATTGAAACCATCCTTAGCCCCAACGGGATCAAGGTAACCGTTAAGCAGCGACAAAATCAGTTATTGATCCGCCTCACCCGTCCCAAAGATGCAACGGTTGACTATCCAACGATCACCGAAGAGGTTCGATCGACGATTCGTTCTCTGTATCTCGCTGGGGTTGACACCCTAGTCATTTACGGTCGAGCCATCACCGATATCAATAAATATGAGTGGCAACAAGAAGTTCCTGTGCTGGAGCCAGATGAGTCCGATCCCCTCGGAAGCACGATCCAGGTTCCCGATCATGTGCGTGCAGCCATGCGGGACGAACTGGATGATGAAGAGGACGAGGATCAGGAAGAACCCTTTGATCAGGAACCCTTGGTCGATCCGGAAGAAGATACTCCCACTGAGTTTTACACGCCGCCGACTGGAGGAGGGATTGCAGGAGAACCTCCATTGGTGTCTGGACCTGCTATGCTCACCCCCTCGACCCAACCCGCCAGTGTCAAGCCCTCGACCCCACCTCCTCCGGCTCAAACCCCTCAGCCTTCTGCCTCTCTCAATACCTCCGCTTCCCCGACAGACTCTCCTAAATCTCAGTCCAAATCTCAGTCCAAGTGGATCTGGATCGGAGCTGGCGGTTTGGTGGTGGTGGTCATTGTGATCGTTTTGCTGACCCGTGGCTAAGGGTGCAGGAGGCAAGTGCTGGGTTGATCAGGTTAGGGTGGAGGGGCGAGGATAGTGTGATTGTTGCTGTTTCCAGGACGAGACCTTGCAGGATACTAGCTTTGAAACCTTTGGCTTGACCCCTGAATTGATGCGCGGCATCAGCGAGGCTGGTTTCCGCGAACCCAGTCCGATTCAGCAACAAGCCATCCCCGTGATCCTCTCTGGACGTGATTTGATCGCTCAAGCCCAAACCGGGACCGGTAAAACTGCCGCCTTCGGACTAGGGGCCATGAGTCGGCTCACCCATCGCGGCGGCGTCGAGATCCTGGTGATCACTCCCACCCGTGAACTGGCCTCCCAGGTCAGTGATGAACTCTATCGCTTGGGGCGGTTTGGGGGGATTCGCACGGTTGCCGTGTATGGAGGCCAATCGAGTCGCCGCCAGATCGAGTTGATTGATCGAGGTCCGCAGATTGTTGTAGCGACACCGGGGCGTCTGCTGGATCATCTCAAGTCAGAGCGGCTCAACGCCTTTGTTCCCAATATTGTGATCCTGGACGAAGCCGATGAAATGCTCGATATGGGCTTTCTCGAAGATATCCAGGCCATCTTTGGCTACCTTCCTCAGGAGCGCCAGACACTCTTATTCTCAGCCACGATCCCTAATCCCATCCGCGATCTGGCCCAGAAGATTTTGATCGACCCGATCACGATCAATCTCACCTCTGACGCGGTTTTCAACACGGATGTTGAGCAATATTTTTATGTGATCGAAGAATCCGAGCGCAGCGATGCCGTGGTGCGTCTGATCGATACTGAAGAACCGGGAAAGGCGATCATTTTTTGCCGAACCAAACGGGAAGCTGATCAACTTTGTACAACGTTGGTTTCACGAGGCTGTGCGGCTAAGCCTCTACATGGCGACATGGATCAGCAGCAACGCCAGGATACGATCCATAGCTTTCGAGACGGTCGGATCGATACTCTAGTGGCAACCGATGTGGCTTCACGGGGGCTCGACGTTTCCAACGTGACCCATGTCTTTAACTACCATGTGCCCTTTGATCAAGAAAGCTATGTCCACCGGATCGGGCGTACCGGACGGGCGGGTCAAAAAGGCAAAGCGATCACGCTGGTCACCCCCTTTGAGTTTCGTAAACTGCGCCGGATCCAGACCGCCATTCAAGCCTCCTTCATCCACGGTGAGATCCCCTCGATCTCCGATGTGCATCGCCAGCATAACCAGCGCCTGATCCGAGCTTTGTGTGAGCAACCGATTCGAGATGAGGCGGTTGAGATCTTGACGGCGCTGAGTGAAGAGATGGAGTTAACCGAAGCTGCCTGTAAACTGATTTCGATGATGATCGATCAGCGCAGTGTGCAGGGGCCAAACCGGATCGGATTGAACAGTAAGCAGCTGCAAGCTCTGCTGAAACCGCAGAAACCTCGCCGGGATCGGGGGGGACATCGCTCCAAGCCCACTCGATCGTCGCGCCCCCATCCAACCCCCAAAGGGGCTCATCGCCAACCTCATTAGGGCCAAACTTAAGGTTTCTGGGTCTGGAGAGGGGGATAAGATGAACAGGGGATTCAACCCATCCGGCCTGTGAACTTCTCGAAAAGATGATCAACGGTAACCTGGAGAGGGGCGTTGTCCTATAGAATTGGTAATGCTGCTCAATTTGCATACCCAACTGTTGCGTGAGTGTAGGGAAACCGTAATGATGACTGCAGAAGACATCTACAGCCGAGTTCGCAAGATTGTTGCCGATCAACTGGGCGTTGAGGATCCGAAAGTAACCCCAGAGGCCAATTTCCAGAATGATCTGGGAGCGGACAGCTTAGACACGGTTGAGTTGGTCATGGCGTTTGAAGAGGAATTTGAGTTAGAAATCCCGGATGAGGATGCGGAAGGGATCGCTACTGTCCAGGATGCCGTTGCCTACATTTCTCAAAAAATGGGGAAAGCGGCCTGAGTGCCTGATCTCAGTCATCAGCCACCTTAGAGCACTCTCCCAACAGGTCTTGAATGTCTCTGAGTGATGGGTTCGGTGATGCGTTTGATAGTTTGGCAGGGAATCCAGCGATGATCCCCTGCTCTAGTTTTTTTCAGTGGGTGGGAAGGAGCAACCTTTGAGCTCCAGCCTGCTTCTCTGACCGCCTCTTTAGCTGCACTGCCTCGCCATTTCTGTCATTTTGATTGATCATGTCAAACTCTGCATCGTTAGCTTCTGCTGAACCCCTCCAACGGCGTGTGGTGGTCACGGGCTTGGGCGCTGTGACACCCTTAGGCAATACGCCTGACGCTTTTTGGCAAGGACTTGTGGCAGGTCGCTCTGGAATCGGATCGATCACCTTGTTTGATGCCAGCCGCCACCGTTGTCGGATCGCGGGTGAGGTGAAAGATTTTGATCCTCTGGAGTATCTAGATCTGAAAGATACCAAACGGACCGATCGATTTGTTCACTTTGCGATCGCTGCCGCTAAGCAAGCGTTAGCCGATGCCCACTTCAGCATTACCGATCTGAATGCCGAACATGTGGGAGTTTTGATCGGTACAGGCATCGGAGGGATCAAAGTTTTAGAAGATCAGCAGTCGATCTATCTGCAGAAAGGGCCGGATCGGTGCAGCCCCTTTATGGTGCCGATGATGATTGCCAACATGGCTGCAGGTCAGGTAGCGATCCAACTGGGAGCCAAAGGACCTAACTCCTGTACGGTGACGGCTTGTGCTGCAGGATCTAACGCGATCGGAGATGCCTTTCGCCTGTTGCAACGGGGTGAAGCCCAAGCGATCATCACAGGTGGAGCAGAAGCCGCAATCACTCCTCTCTCGATGGCTGGGTTTGCAGCCGCTAAAACCCTCTCCTGTCGCAACGATGATCCCGATCATGCCTGCCGACCCTTTGATCAGAATCGAGATGGCTTTGTCATGGGCGAGGGAGCTGGGATCCTCCTCTTGGAAGAACTGGATCACGCTCTGGCCAGGGGTGCCAACATTTATGCAGAGATCATTGGCTACGGTCTAACCTGCGATGCCTACCACATCACCTCTCCCTCCCCCGGCGGTGAAGGGGCAGCTCGTGCCATCCGACTGGCGCTCAAAGATGCTCAGATCGATCCGAGTCAGGTCAACTACATCAATGCTCATGGCACCAGCACCCCTGCTAACGACAGTACGGAAACGGCTGCGGTCAAGCGGGCGCTTGGCGATCATGCTTACCAGCTTGCCATGAGTTCCACCAAATCCATGACGGGCCATCTCCTAGGGGGATCCGGTGGGATCGAAGCGGTGGCAACGGTATTGGCAATTGCGCATGATCAGCTTCCACCAACGATCAATCTGGAAACCCCTGACCCGGAATGTGATCTGGACTATGTCCCCAAGCAGAGTCGGTCTCAGACGATTGAGGTAGCGCTATCCAATTCCTTTGGGTTTGGCGGGCACAACGTTACCCTGGCTTTTCGTAAATATGGTAGTGATCGCAAGACTTCTCCAGCTTAGAAGACCCAGAGTTAAGAGTACTCAACTTAGGAAGGCTCAAAGCCGATAGTGCCGATAAACCTCATGGGCAGCCCGGTGCAATAGTGAATGTCGGTAAGCCAGACCATCCAGATCGCGTGCATAGCCCCCCCCGATCACGCAAGCCACAGGATAGCCTTGAGCCAAACATGCACTCAGAACCTGCATATCCCGCCGATATAGCCCTGTATCGGTCAGAGCTAGCTTGCCCAAGTGATCCTCAAGGTGGGGATCAACCCCTGCATCGTAGAACACCATATCGGGCTTAACCTGGCTGAGGAGATCCGGGAGATAGCGATCTAGGGTTTCGAGATAGGCTTGATCCTCCATGCCAACCGGGAGCGGCACATCCAGATCACTGCGCTGCTTAATCGCCGGAAAATTAGATTCACAGTGCATTGAAAAGGTAAAGACACTTGGATCCTCTCGAAAAATCCAGGCTGTCCCGTCCCCCTGATGCACATCAAGATCGATCATCAGGATCTGTCGGACTGCATAGTGGCGTTGCAACCACCGAGCTGCGATCGCTAAGTCATTCAAAATACAAAAGCCTGATCCATAGCTGGGAAAGGCATGATGAGTTCCCCCAGCAGTATTGCAGGCTAACCCAGTCTGCCATGCTAAGTCTGCTGTCAAGATCGTGCCCCCCACCGCCATACAGGTCCGTTGAACTAGGGCAGGACTCCAGGGTAAACCAATCCGACGCTGCGCCTTTGGATCCAGGGTCCCCTCACAGTAAGCTTGGACGTAGTCAGGATCATGGACCCATTCCAGCCAGGATCGGGGAGGTAAGTCGGGTGTATGGAATTGCTCTAGGTTAGCTACCTGGTTTTGAATCAGAATTTCATAAAGTTTGCGGAATTTGGCCATAGGGAAGCGATGGCCCTCTGGAAGAGGTGTAACATAGTCAGGGTGGTAGACTAAGGGCAGATCCATACCTAAGCCATAACGATCTGTGTACAATAGACTGCAAAGAAAGGTAGAGGTTTTACGATTGTAGAGGTCAGTTCAGTTTGCCTATTTAATTTAAGATTAAGGGTATTTTCTAGCCTATGCCAAATTCCAATCACCAAAGTGAATTTCGATCAGGCTGCATTGTGGTACTAAATGCAACTTTTACTGAGTCACAAGTTAAGCAGTAGCACGTATTGAGCCTTGAACAACCATCACATATCCTGTACAGAAGAACCTTGTACAGAAAAACCTTGTACAGAAAAACCTTGTACGTCTCTACGATCTGGAGGATCTAGCCCAGATCTCTCTAAACCTAAGCAGTCTTAAGGGGGAGTGACAGGATCTGAAAACTTTAAGTAGTTTTTAAGTCTGGGGCTTGGATCGCATCCTGACGTAGTTTACACCATATATGTTGTATTGATGAGGAACAAGTCAGTGAACACGACTCTAGGGGTGCAAGGGTGATTAGCGTACTGAATACAATAGGATGTTGAGAGCTATTGTCGGTCTAGCGTCTTGTCAAGGATTGTCTGTAGAGAGGGTTTTAGGTGCCAGGTATGTCTACCCCTATTCAGCAGTTTGAGGATCGGGTTGTGAAAGAGAGGTCACCCCTTCAACCTCTACGGCAGTTAGCAAGCAATCAGGCAAGTGGCCAACTCAAGGTGACGGCAGGGGGGGTTGAGTGGTATATCGATCTGGCCTTAGGGCGGATTGTGTATGGAACCCACTCTGTTGATCCCCTTGAACGGTTACTCAATGCTCTGCGTCGAGTCAACGGTGGGAGTCCAGCTCTATCCGACGATGTCACCCAACAGGTTAAAGCCCTCTTTGATCCCGCAACTTCGGCAGAGATGAGTCGGCGTGAAGATTACGATGCCTTGTTGTGGCTTCTTGATCAAGGGAAAGTGGGGGCCGATCAAGCCGCCCGTTTGACCGAGGTTTTGATCGTTGATGCCCTGGAATCACTGCTGTGCGTATCAGAGGCTACTTGCTCCTTTACGCGGCAAACCTTTCCAGATTCCAGCACGATGCGTAGCTTTGATTTGATGTACTTGCTAGAGCAAACCCAGCAACGCTTGCGCTCGTGGCAGGGCTTTGGGGGGCAGATCGGGTCTCCTTATCAACGCCTTTACTTTATTGGCCAAACCACTCCAGAGCAGCAACGCCTTCCCGAAATGCATCGGAAACTCCGGGATCGGCTACGGGGGATCACTCTACGCCAGTTAGCGATTGAGTTGGGGCGAGATGAGTTGGATCTAGCCCGCACCTTTGCCCCCTACATTAAGACCAAGGTTGTCTATCTCCGAGATCCCCAGCCGCCGCATCACCTCCTGCCCAAGCTGGTCATGCCAGGGGCAGACACCACAGCTCCCCAGCTCCGACCTACAGCTGTCAGTAAACCAGCAGCAACTCATACGATCGCCTGTGTGGATGACAGTCCGACTGTAACGAACGAGATCCGCCGTTTTTTAGAGGATGCCAACTACACCGTTGTCGCAATTAATGATCCTCTTAAGGCTTTGATGCAGATCGTGCGCCTCAAACCCGATATGATCCTGCTAGATGTGGGAATGCCCTTGTTGGATGGCTACGAACTCTGTCGGTTGTTGCGTCGCACCGCTGCCTTCAAGAAGAGTCCGATCATCATGGTAACTGGGAATACAGGCTTCCTGGATCGGGCCAAGGCTGCTATGGTAGGTGCAACCGATTACTTGACCAAGCCCTTCAATCAAGAAGATTTGTGCAAAATGGTTGCGCGACATCTACCTGGAGAAGGACATTTAAGGTCAGGCATTAAGTCAGAATCTGGGATCACGAGCACTTGAAGCTCGGTTATAGCCATTCCATTAGGATCATTTCAGCCGCTTCCATGTTGTTTTTCTTGTGACACACCTATGAAAACGGTCTTGGTTGTCGATGATGTTCTCTCTGAACTGGAGCTTATGATCCAGTATCTGCGGGAGGGTGGGTATAACGTGATCTCTGCTTCCGATGCCCAAGATGCACTCAACAAGGCAATCGCCCAAAAGCCAGATGCCATTGTGACGGATGTGGTGATGCCAGGAACCAGCGGATTTGAGCTTTGCCGCAGTCTCAAGCGCAATCCTGAAACGCAGAAAATGCCGATTGTCGTCTGTACCTCCAAAAACCAAGACATCGATCGGCTCTGGGGGATGAAGCAAGGGGTCGATGTGTATATGACCAAACCCTTTACCCGTGAGCAATTGATTCAAGCTGTTCGATCGCTAGTGGGATAGTTATGTCATCGGTCTTATCGGTTCTCCCAACCCTGCCTGTCACGAGTGCCGATCGTGTCTATTTGCGTCTGAGGCTGGATCGCTCTCTCACCGCTGTGATCCCGTTGGAACATACGCGAGAGGTTTTTACCGTCCGATCTCAGCGAGTGGCACCCATGCCAAACTTGCCGAGTTGTGTGTTGGGATTACTGAATCAACGCAGCCGGATCTTTTGGCTCGTGGATCTGCCTGCCATGCTGAATCTGGAGCCACTGGATCCGAGATCCCAGAACTATATGGTGGCGATCATTTGGTTTGAAAACACGCCTTTGGCTTTAGCTGTACCTGAAGTCCGAGGCGTGATTCGTTTACCGGCCAGTGCGTGGCAAGCAACCTCGTCGGGCGATCCTACCCTTCGGTTGAGAACCTATGTTCGTGGGGAAGTTCGGCTGAGCGAGGATGAACGTCTACCTGTTCTTGATGCTCCCACGTTGATCAACTCCCCCTTATGGAATCTCCAGTAAGCTTATGTTTCTGACTCGATTCGCCTTTCCAGACATGCATGTTCTTAGGTATACAACTGTTCTAGCCCCAGCCCCATTCCGGTAGTCATTCAGCCGCTTCAAAAGGAAGGTGTCGTCATGACCACACAGTTCGATCAGCAGCAATCTCCCCTCGCCGCTCAACTGAATCAAGCCCGTCAAGCCTATAAGCAGGGCAATTATTCAGAAGCTGTTCAGCTCCTTTCCCACTTAGTTGTGCAACAGCCCCAGGATCCCCAAGTTCGGATCTGGATGGGCTATGCCTTGTATGGGGTGGGGCAGCAAGACGCCAGTAAAGAACAGCTTCAGGAGGCTTTGCGGTTAACCTCCGATCCCAAAATTGCAGATATGGCGCGTGCTGTGTTACTCAAGATGGATCAAGAGCGATCCGTGCATGGCAACGGAGTTTCCGCCAATGGCAAGAGCCAGTCAGAGACCAGTCTTGGGTCCAGTGGCCCGAATGGTCATGCTGCCACGATCTCCACTCCCACAGTCGATAACGGCAAAAGAACTGAACACCTGTCCTATCAGACCTCAGGGGGATCTCAACCGACTGAAAGCTCTGGCTTACCCATATCGTTGCCTCCCCAAGAACTCCCTCAACCGCGTGAACCTGAAGAAACTGAACGCATCAGTTGGGGCTTACGTGCTAAAACCACCGTGCTGGCTGTTTTGATCGGGACAGTTCCGGTAGCCCTGGTTGGAGGAGCTGCAACTTACTTAGCCACTCAAAATATTGCCAATCAGGTGCAACAAGAACAGAAGGCTCTCGCTGTAACGATCAGTGATGATTTGTCCCAGTTTGCGCTGCACCGCTTGGAAGTGATGCAAGCCTTGGCGGATTCCCCGATCTTTACCAATCCTTCCCTTGTTCCTGAAGTGATTCCGGTTGAAGATGTTGTATCTCTTCTAGATGCCTATGCAACACGGGATGAAACCTTCCGATCGATTGTGCCGATCGAGGCGAGAACGGGGAACGCCATCCGCATTGACGGAACTCCCTTCACCACAACCTTTGATGCGGAAAATCTTGATCCAAGAGGGTTTGATCTGCCAGGTGTATTCAAGGGTCTGAGTTTTTACATTCCGGTCGAACAAACTCAGCAACCCTATATTGATCCGTTGCGGATCTCCGGTTCCACGGGCAGGTCTTCCTTCTATGTTTCGGTCCCTTCCTTCGATCAACAGACCGGATCGCTCAACTACGTTGTTTACAATCGGACTGACGCTGATGATATTGGTGATCTGATTCGTCAGAGTGTTAACAGCCTGTCCGATCGAGTGGATCCGGCAACGGTTGCTGCACCCCAGACCAAGTTTCGGCTGTTTGTGGAAACCCCGTCTTACTTTGAGCTTGTGGAAGGGGAAGAGAGGGAAATTCGCTGGGATCGTCAAGTCCGAAATGATGATAACCAGGTGATCCAGATCGATGGGGAGGATGTGGATCAAAAAATTGCCAGTGGCGAGATCTTCACCAAAACCAATCGTGTCTTTGCGTCTGATGATGGGACAGGAGTTGGCGCAGAGATCCAAGCTCTCTTCAATCTGATTCCAGCTTTGATTGAGCAAGATCAGGTTACAACGGTTGAAGCAGCCATTACAGATGAAAGGGGGGCTGCAGGTGAGGACCATTTAGTTACCTATGCACCTGTCCCTGGTATTGGCGACATTGCTCTTGAGTTAGGGGTTGTTGTGTACGAGCCCTTAGCAACAGCCTACGCTGAACCACGTCAGCTATTCACAACATTTGGTTTTGGTACAGCAGCGATGGCAGTGGCAGTGGGTTTTCTCGCCGTTATCTTGTCTAACATTGCGATTCGCCCCATCCTCAATGCCACAACAACAGTGCGTCGGATCAGTAAAGGCGATCTGCGCTCCCGCATGGCTGTGAAGGGAAGGGATGAGCTGGCTGTTTTGGGATCGAGTATCAACCAGATGGCGGATCAGATTGAAGAGCTGCTAGGCCAGCAAGCCCAGGCCCGTCAACAGGCGGAAGAGATTGCTGAGGAGCAACGCCGCCAGAAAGAAACCTTGCAACAACAATTGATCACCTTGCTAACTGAGGTTGAAGGGGCGGCGAGTGGTGACCTGACCGTTCGAGCCAACGTCACAGGGGGTGAGATGGGGACTGTGGCTGACTTCTTCAACGCGATTGTTGAAAACTTGCGCGATATTGTGACACGAGTTAAGTCTACAACGAACCAGCTCAATCTTTCGTTAAGCCATGATGAGAATGCTACTCGACAGCTTGCCAATGAAGCACTCACTCAAGCCGAAGAGATCACTCGCACCTTGGATTCGGTTCAAGCGATGACTCTCTCGATTCAACAGGTGGCTGAAAATGCTCGCCAAGCAGCTGAAGTCGCTCGTGCAGCTTCGGTGACGGTCCAGACTGGGGGTGAGGCCATGGATCGCACGGTAGAAGGGATCCTTGGTCTGCGGGAAACAGTGGCTGAAACAGCCAAGAAAGTGAAGCGCTTGGGTGAGTCATCTCAAAAGATCTCGAAGGTGGTATCCCTGATCAATCAGATCGCGTTGCAGACGAACTTGTTGGCCATTAACGCCAGTATTGAGGCAGCACGGGCCGGTGAAGAAGGTCGTGGTTTCGCGGTGGTTGCGGAAGAGGTTGGTGCCCTGGCGGCTCAGTCTGCAAATGCAACCAAGGAAATCGAACAATTGATCGAAGCGATCCAGACAGAAACCAGCGAAGTGGTTGAGGCGATGGATCGAGGGACCAGCGAGGTAGTTCAGGGCACGCAGCTAGTGGAAGCGGCCAAGAAGAATCTGACTCAGTTGTTGGAAGTGTCGCAGCAGATCGATCAGTTGGTCCAATCGATCTCAACCGCAACCGTATCTCAAGCCCACACGTCAGAAACGGTGAATGCTCTGATGCAGGCTCTGGCGGAGGTCTCGAAGCGATCTTCAGCATCCTCCCTGCAGGTATCAAGCTCCCTACAAAGCACGGTGCATATGGCGAAAGACTTGCAAAGTTCGGTGGAAACCTTCAAAGTTGGAACTGAGAGTTAACCCCCATGTCTACCTTCTCAGACAAAGAGCTCCAGACTCGGCTCCAGTTTCTCCAGGAAGCTGAGGATGGCTTGAATACCCTAGAGGACTCGATCCTGGAAATGGCTCAGGGCAGTGTGGATCCAAACCGGATTGATGCAGCTCTGCGAGCCGCCCACTCGATCAAGGGTGGGGCTGGGATGATGCAGTTTACCACCCTGAATGAGGTGGCCCACCGGCTGGAAGACACCTACAAAGTGATCAAGATCCGGCGGCCTGAGGTTGAGATGGAAACCATCAACCAGCTGTTGGCCTGTGTGGACTGTATGCGTCAGATCATTCAGGTCAATCGGCAGGGAATTCAGACGGAGCAAGACGCTGATCCTGTGTGGGTCCAGCAAACGATTGATCCGATCTTTGTCTGGTTGAATGAGCATGTGGGAGAGTTGCAGGCCGGTGACGAAGAAAAGTTGCTGACTCAGGAAAGTGGTCAGGACGTCGTTGCGGTTTTGTTCCAGACTGAAGTCGAGGGATGTTTAACTCGTCTGGAAGAGGTGTTGAATCAGGCCGATCATAGGTGCCTGGATACTGAGTTGACGGTGATGGCTCAGGAGTTGGCTGGTCTAGCTGACATGTTGGAACTGGCCAACTTCAGTCAGCTTTGCCACTCGGTGATCCAGCATCTTCAAGCCCATCCCGCTGAGCTGGAGGCAATTGCTAGAGAAGCTTTACAGGAATGGCGGCGATCCCAAGCCTTGGTGACGATTGGCCAAAGCAGTTTGATCCCCATGGAGCTAGTGGTCCCAGAGATCTCGGTTCAGAGCGCTCCCTTGAGCCCGCTTGGGGTAGGCGAAATAGATCTCAGTCAGGATCCGGATGAGCTGGATAATTTACGAGATTTGCTCTCGGATCTGGAGCAAGCGATCGAGCAAGATCCTGGTTTAGCTGAAGAGACGGCTGATTCCCAGGATCTTCTCCCCGATCTGCCTGGGTTCTTCCCTGCTGAAGACCTCGAACCCTCTGCACCTTCGGACTTGTCACCTGTAGAGCTTGGAGTGGTTCTACCGGATCACGAGCGAGCGGATCCGATGCAATCTGCACCTCTCAGCTCTGAGGCAATCTCCACGCCTGCTGCAAGTGAGTCAGGCATGGAAGAGAGCATGATCCGGGTTCCGGTCAGCCGTCTGGATCAGGTGAATGATCTATGTGGGGAATTGACCATTGGGTGTAATGGACTGGATCTGCGTCTCAGCCGTTTGCGCAGTTTAATGGGGATCTTGGTCCGACGAGTCCGGGAGTTGGAGGAGTCGAATGTGCAACTCCGATCAGCCTATGATCGGGTGGCAACCCAGGCGGTGGTCCGACACGCACTACCTGGATTGAAGGCTGATATCTTGCAGCTGGAAGACTTTGACATCCTGGAATTGGATCGCTACGGAGAGCTCCACCCGATCTGGCAGCAGGTGATGGAAACGATCGTCTGGCTGCAAGAGGTCACGGGAGATATGGATCTGTTGCTCCAGGATGCGGAACAAACTGGGTTTGAGTTTACCCGCACGGCCCGCCAACTCCAAAACCATGTAACTCGTTCGCGGATGCGCCCCCTCAATGATCTGGTCAGCCGCTTCCCCAGAGCCATTTATAATATGTCCTCTCAATATGGCAAGCCTGTTGATTTGGTGATTCGAGGTGCGTCAACCTTATTAGATCGAAGTGTGATCGATAAACTGAGTGACCCGTTAATGCACTTGGTTCGGAATGCTTTCGATCATGGGATTGAGGATCCAGAGACTCGCCGCCGCTTGGGTAAACCGGCAAAGGGCAAGATCGAGATCCGGGCGGGCTATCGCGGCAACCAAACCTTGATTGCGATCAGTGACGATGGAGCCGGGATCAATCTCAGTAAAATTCGAGCCAAAGCAGAGCGGCTGGGGTTTGAGGCCCAAATGCTAGCTTCAGCAACGGATCGAGATTTGATCGAGTTGATCTTTGCACCTGGTTTTAGTACTGCCGAAGCGGTGACGACCCTGTCAGGCCGTGGGGTCGGTATGGATGTGGTGAAAAGTAATCTGGATCTGATCGGTGGCACGATCACAGTGGATACGGAAGCAGGAGCTGGCACAACCTTCACCATTAGTGTTCCATTTACCTTATCGGTAATGCGGGTCTTGATGGTTGAAAGCTATGGAATGCTGCTGGCTTTCCCCGCTGATACGATCGAGCAGATGATCTTGTTTGATCCCTCGCAACTGGTGACCACGAACAACTGTGAAGCAGTTCACTGGGAGGGCTACATGGTGCCCAAGGTGGAACTCGGTAGCTGGCTGTCGTTCAACTGTCCGAAGCGTCCGTTTGAGATCGAGGATGCTCCAATGTTAACGGCTTCAGCCTTGCTGATCTTGGCTCAGGCTAACGATCTTGCTTGTGTGGAGATTGCTCGGTGTTGGGGTGAGAGGGAAGTTGCGATCCGCCAGGTGGAAGGACCGATGCCGATGCCTGCTGGCTTCAGCGGTTGCACGATCCTGGGGGATGGTCAGGTTGTTCCGATCGTCAATGTTTTAGATCTATTTGAATGGGCTGATCAGGGGGGTAGACGGCAAGATAGGGTACAGGAATCTGCCGATCTAGGCAATGGAGCCCACTCGTTGGCCATGGGTGTCCGCACCGATCCCACGATTTTGGTGGTGGATGATTCGATCAATGTGCGACGGTTCTTAGCGCTGGCTTTGGAGAAAGCAGGTTACCGGACTGAGCAGGCGAAAGATGGTCAGGATGCACTGGATAAACTCACCGCTGGATTGCCGGTTGATGCTGTGATCTGTGATATCGAAATGCCTCGCTTGGATGGATTTGGGTTTCTCGCTCAGCTAAAGCGACAAGCAACCTTCAAGGATCTGCCCATTCTGATGCTGACGTCACGGACAGCGGATAAGCATCGACAGCT
>CAZONZ010000045.1:0-16016 GCA_964581005.1 uncultured bacterium | reverse complement strand
GGTGGGCGGAGGGTGTTGAGTTCTTCTTGGGCTTGATCGTTGTTGGGATCGAGTTCTAAGGCTCTCTCAAAATCGGCAATGGCCGCAGCTTCATTGTTAAAGGCGACGTAGGCAACACCTCGATTGCTGTAGGCTTCAGAGAGATTCGGATCGAGGCGTAGCGCCAAATTCAGATCAGCAATGGCCCCTGCAGGATCGTTTTGGCTTAACTTGGATTTGCCTTGATCCAGGATCCGGGTGGCAACATTGGTCGAGATCTCGGCGGGAATTTGGGTAGTGGGTTCGAGTTGGATCGCGCGAGTGTAGTCAGCAACAGCCCCTGCTTCGTCGTCTAAGATCAGGCGCAATTGACCTCGGTTGCGGTAGGCTCTCACGTTGTTGGAGTCACGGCTGAGTAGTAATTCGAGATCCTGCTCAGCTTTGTCGTAGTTTTCCAGGACAATGTTGGCTTCAGCGAGGACGTTGTAGGCATGAAGCGCATCTGGATCACTGAGTAAAGCCAGCTCACCATCACTGATCGCGTCGTCGGGATAACCGGCTGCGACCCGGAGCGTGCCGCGATGCACATAGGCTTCAGCCAGATTGGGGTTGAGGTAGATGGCCCGATCACAGTCTGGAGCTGCCGCTCGACCGTTGCCCAAGGCGTAGTAAGCAGCACAGCGGCCACTGAAGGCTTCCGCGAGGGCAGGGTTGAGCCGGATGGCCTGATTAAACGCTGCTAAAGCGCCGCGATAGTCGCCTCGTTCTAACCTGGCATGTCCCTGGAGAGAAACATTGATCGCCGTTGCGGTTGCCGTCATGGTTTGAGCTTGGGCGATGAGGACATCCGATCGGGAGCTGGTCAGTGCAATGGATCCAATCGATCCAATCGATCCAGATCCAAGCGATCCAAGAGAAACCAAGAGGGTGGTGCAAGCCAGAGCCAAGTAGCGCATGGGATTGATCCAATCTGTCCACACTTATATTTACCCCGTCTGATTCGGAAGATCCCGTTAATTTTGACTTTAGCCCTCAGAATCTGAGTGGGCTCCCATTTCAAATCCAGATCTTAGCCTAGGGATCCATCCTGATAACTCCCTGAGGATCGACCTAGAGCTACCTTTAAGTGGAACTCAGACTACGTTAGGATAACTCGATTACAACATAGAGAAGCCTGGCACGGATCCTGATCCCAATGGGGTGATGAATCGGCACAGAAGCATTTCGGCAGTGGCTACTAGTCCTGGACTCCCTTAGGGGATCCACCGCATGATCAAGGTAGAACAATTCTATGGGAACCATTTCGCAAAAGCAGAAGGGTTGGATCGGCAAGGGGGTTCTGTGCCTGATTCTGGCAGGCTGGAGCGGATCTCCGGCCATTGCAGCACCTGGACTGGTCTTAGATCAAACCGAACCTCAGTATCGCTTAGGTCAATACTTAGAGATTTTGGAAGATCCAGAAGGCCAGTGGACCCTCGATGATGTCCTGTTACCGGACCAGGATCAGCGTTTCATGCTGAATCAGAGTGATATCCCGAATTTTGGGATCACAACCTCAGCTTACTGGGTCAGGTTTCAACTAACTAATCCATCAGAAACTAGGCAGCTCTGGTTCTTAGAATCTGCGTTTCCGCATCACGATCAGATCGAATTATATACGTTATACACCGATGGGACTTATTCATATCGAGAGGCTGGTGATCAACTTCCGTTTCGAGAGCGAGAGGTTAATTATCACAACTTCGTCTTTGAGCTCGAATTGCCCTCACAATCCACTCAAACCTTCTATCTCCGTTTCCAAAAAGAAGGCACCATGCAGATCCCATTGATTCTATGGGATCCGGTTGCATTTATGGAAAAGGTTAGCCACGAGCAATATATTTTTGGGATCTATTATGGCATGATGATCGTGATGATCGTTTATAACTTTTTCTTGTATTTATCGATTCGAGATAGAACCTATCTTTTTTATGTGATCTTTGTTTCCTTCTTTGTCCTTTATCAAATGTCTCATAATGGATTTGCATTTCAGTATTTATGGCCTAATGCTCCGATCTGGCACAATCAAGCAGTAGCGTTTTGGGTTTGCTCTTGTACATTTTGGGGTTTGTGCTTTTTTAAGAGCTTTCTTGACACGTATCAACATGCACCTCTGATGGAACGAATATCCTTGATCTTAATGGGGTTCAGTCTGGCTGGTGCAGCGTTGTCGTTTGTCTTTCGATATGGAATCACGATATATATTACAGTTTTCTTATCAGTCGCAGCCCCGATTGTGATCATTGTAGGAGCGTTGGTGTGCTGGCATAAGGGCGTCATTTCTGCTCGGTATCTAATGCTGGCCTGGTCTGCCTTCCTTTTAGGAGTTCTGGCCCTGATCTTCAAAACTATGGGTTTGATCCCCTACAACTTCTTTTCAGAATACACCATCCAGACAGGATCGGGATCTGCAGTCGTGTTGCTATCTTTTGCCTTAGCGGATCGGATCAATATGCTCAAGCGGGAGAAGTTTCTGATCCAGCAGCAAGCGTTGGAACTTCAGCAGCAACTAGTACATTCCTATCAACGCTTTGTACCGAGTGATTTTTTACAGATCCTTGAGAAGAAAAGCATCTTAGATATTCGCTTAGGGGATCAAGTCCAAAAAGAGATGACAATTTTGTTTGCAGATATCCGATCATTTACAACATTATCTGAACGCATGACACCTGCTGAGAATTTTAGCTTTATTAACTCTTATCTTGGCTATATGGGACCTGTGATCAGACGTAATGCAGGCTTTATTGATAAGTACCTGGGGGATGGGATCATGGCCCTGTTTAGTCAGCCTCCTGATAACGGGATCCGGGCTGCTGTCGAGATGTTGCAAACGTTGAGTTTCTATAATCAAAAACTGGAATCGCTAGGCTATAGGCCGATCCAGGTGGGGATTGGAATTAATACGGGAGTGCTGATTATTGGTGCATTGGGGGAACATGATCGGTTGGAAGGAACAGTGATCAGTGATGCTGTTAATTTAGCCTCTCGATTAGAACAGCTGACGAAGCGTTATGGGACTTCGATCTTAGTGAGTGAGTATACGTTAGCCTCCTTGCAAAATCCTGCTCAATTTATGTATCGATTGATCGATCGAGTTAAAGTCAAAGGCAAAGAACAAGCTGTGACTGTTTATGAAATTATCGATGCAGATCCTGCACCAATTCGAGATCTAAAACAACAGATTTGTGAGTCATTTGAGCAGGCTTGGTATTTGTTTCAGCAACAGGAGTTTGAGGCTGCAGCTCAGCTATTTGAATCCTGTCTCCAGATCCTACCTCAAGATCGAGTCGCTCAGATCTACACTGCACGTTGTCAACAATTGATACAGCTCCAACGCTCTAATGGATCACAACCTCATTTGAGTCGGATGTTGCCCCTAGTCCCTTGGGTTGAAAAGGAACTCAATTAAAGCGTTGATCAACCGTAGGAATTAGATGAGAATTTAGGTTGAGGATTAGGTTGAGGATTAGGTTGAGGATTAGGTTGAATAGTGGATTGAGAATTAGATTGAGGATTGAGTGATCCACTTGCAAGATATTGGGCGGTAACCCGGCGAAATTCATCAGCATTGAAGGGTTTTGTCAGATAGATCGTAGCTCCGGCCAGCTTGCCTTTGAGTTTATCAACTAAGCCATCTCGTGCCGTCAGC
Source organism: uncultured bacterium (assembly GCA_964581005.1). Lineage (GTDB taxonomy): Bacteria > Cyanobacteriota > Cyanobacteriia > Thermostichales > Thermostichaceae > CAZONZ01. Next base: position 12,349 of record CAZONZ010000045.1, on the reverse strand, counting down.
ATCACAATTGGGGTTTGCTTAAAATAGGGCATACTTCGGATCGTGCGGCAGACTTCCAGCCCATCGAGTTCCGGCATGGTTAGATCCAGCACAATCAAATCAGGCTTATGGCGAAAGATCAAGCTCAATCCTTCTGCAGCACTGCCGGTGGTCAAAACGCGATACTGAGGCAAAGTCCGCCGGATCAACTCCTGGATCACCACACTGTCATCGATGGCCACAATGGTACTGCTAGGGGGATGACCTGCGGTAGGCTCGGATCCCTGGAGTTCAACAAGACCCATCCGGATCCAGTTTGCGAAAATACGGGCTACCTCTAACGGATCTTTGCCCATATCCTCCGCAATCGCCTCTAGGGATTTGCCGGTTTCGGTCATTTTCTGTAATCGACGTTGCTGATCCTCGCTAAGACGGAATTTTTCGACTGCTTTAAGATTCACAGCGGGGATCTTGGTCATCGTTGGGATCTGGGCTCGCAAGGCATTCCACTGATCCTGACGAGTTGCAGCTTCCATCAAAAGGGCGTCTAGATCAAATCCTGAGATTGGGGCCATGCTGACTAAGTCGGGATCGTGGCAAAAAGAGGCTTGTCCAGAATGATCAAACAAATAAGCATCTAAGTGGGTCATGATCTGGGTCCGGAGGGCTTGAACCGCTTCGCCGGGTCGTAGTAACGCCATCTTTTCCAGGGTGTCTAGCATCGTCGCCAGCGATCGTTGTTCTGCAGGTTCGAGCCGCTTGTCTAAAACTTCTAAGGCTGTTTTTGACCAGGGGGTTCGTAGACGAGGCACATAGCGCTCCAGGGTGGTTAAGAGAGCAGGCCAACTCAGTTTTTGATGATCGGAAACGATCACTCGACGTTGCACCAGCGCGAGATACCAGGTTGGGGCTGAGGCTGATCCCGGCTGAGGACTCAACGAAATCTGCCAGTATCCGGTGAGTGGATCCTGGGAACAGCGGCTGAGCTGGGTTGCAAGCTCATGAACTTGAAACGAAAAGGTTAAGGCTTCACCACTAGACATAGATCTAAATTCCTCAAGCTTAAAGGTTGATCATCCATTAGATGGACTTACGTTGAACCCCTTGGATTGGGATCCTCTTTAGCTAGCATACGCGCTCACGATCAAGAGCTTCACGTCAATCGGTAGGAATTAGTTGGAAGTTTGCTCAAGGATCGGACAGATGACTCCCTGGTGCCGTTGATCGGGCTGTGGTTGAGTTGTCACCAACGACAAGAGCTCTTGCTTCAGCTCCGTCAAATGTTCAATGTGCTGATCGATCTCAGCGATCTTGGTGTGGATCTGCTGTCTAACTTCGGCACAAGGCAACTCCCCCTGATCATGAATCGACAAGATCTGTTTGATCTCACTCAGGCTAAATCCCAAGCGCTGAGCCCGTTTGATGAAACTTAAGCGGGTCACAATGGTCGGCGCAAACAGACGAAATCCACCTTGGCTACGCCGAGTGGCCTGGATCAAACCCAAAGCTTCGTAGTAGCGGATCGTTTTGATCGCAACGCCACTCTGTCTCTGTAAGGATCCAATTTGGAGAAGTTCTGGAGCTGAGTTCGGCATAATGATCTCCACGGAGGCCGTTATCAGTTCCCTCTAACTGTACTCTAACTGTAGCCTGTAGGTAGCCTGTAGCCCTCAGCCTGCTCAATGACGATGAGCTTACACGACTCCAGTCATGCCTCACGTCTCCAGATGTCTCCAGATCCATGGACATAAGGGCAATCAGGGTAGAGGTTTTGCCAAAGATCTGGGCTGATCATTCCATATCCCGCTGCTTGAGCATTCCCATCAATTTGTACTTGCGAGCGTGAGTTGTCATCAGCCGATTTCGGTAGGCTGACCATTCTGCTCGCCGATCTGCGGCTAGATAGGCAGCCCGTGCTTTCTTCAGCCAGTCCACAGCATGGTGATAGTATTTGGCTTTTCCCTCATCCATAATCGACTCAGCCCGACGGCTTGCATTTTCAATCACCCAAACCGGATTGTGGTGAATGGCAGCATCCATCACCCGACCAATCAGATCGGACTGATAGGAGTGCAGATCCTGAACTGCGGTGATCGCATCATCCATGAGTCCTTCCCGCAGAAAGATATCGACTTTTGCCTGATCTAGGCTCCAGGAGCTTCTGGTACGGAGAGAGTTCAATAGATCCTCTTTGACCTTGAGCCACTGTTCCCCAGCCAGGTCTTCGGCCTTCTGGTAATCGTTCAAGCAGGGTTTGTCTTTGAACCCCATGATCCGGGCTGAGAGAGCAGCCTGCCGATCCCCGATTCCCTCTGCAAGATCACTGGTCCAAATAGCCAGAGTGTAACAGCATCTGCCGGGGAGGGTGAGCCCAGTTTGGCCAATGTGTAGAGCTTGCTCCACTGCGCCTTGCTGCCGCAGCGCTTGAGCCAGGGCAAAAGCCTCCTCCATGGAGCTCATTTGGGTTTGAGCAGCCTGCATGGCTTCCTCGATCCGACCCACGTGAACCAGCATGGTCAGATAGGCTTTGGTCTGTCCCTCCGCTTCGGCCAGATACAGATACTCCGGGTAGCGTTCCTGGCGATCAAGGATCTTCAGTCGGATCAAGGCTAAATCATCAGCATAGTCGGGAGCTTTACGATCCCAAGCGCCTAACTCAGTGATTGTGCCCTGTAGCACCCGCTGGAGAGGCAGGTAGTCCCAGCCCTGACGCAACGCCTCCAGGCTCATGGCAAAATCAGCTCCCCCCCACGCATCCTCCCAGCTCTCAACCTTGGCTCCCAGCTCAGCGGTCTCCTCTGGAGTGAGATCAGTGCTGAGAATGGCCTCCGTCACGGCCTTGTTCAACGCATCGACAACCTCATGATTCTCAATGCCGTAATCGTCCACGTCCTTCCAATGGGCAATACATGCCTCTGTCACAGCAACCAGAATCACCAGGGCATTGGATCCATCCCCTTGCTCGGTGAAATCCTGGGCGTTCTGAATCACCTCCCGCAGATCCTCCGTAACAGTATCCTCCTCTCCTCCGTATTCAAAAGCGTGCACAGCATCCCGTAAAATCTGACGAACTTCTCGCTGAAAGGGAGCCGGATCCAGCATGGTACGGCGGGTTGGGGGTTTGGGTTGGGCTTGAGCATCTGGCGTGGTGAGCAGACTGACATGGCGATCGATGGTCTCAATCAGATCGGGTTGCTTGGCCACCAATGCCTGCACCAAACCCTGGAGCTGTTGCCAGGTGAGGCGATTGAGCAGGTGCTCCAGTGTGGGACGTTCCTCAATGGTTTCCGGTTGACGCAGACAGATGAATAACGTAGCCACAATGTGCTTACACCACCCACCAAAGCTATAGGGACAGGTGCAGTGGGTTGAGGTCAATCCGCCGCCGTCGAAGCGAAGAGTAACACGATAGGGTCTAGCCTCACTGCCTTCAACAAGGGCCTGAAGAACCTGGTCACGCTGGATCACGTCAACCACTGCTCCAGTTTGATAGTAAGCCTCCCCCTGTGCCAAGGATTCGGGTGTGGCGTGACGACGGATGGTTGCTTCATTAAGAGCTGGAATGGACATGGTAATCTCCCATCTTGGTCAGGTTATGCTGATCTAACCGCTTTGCTAGATCTTTGAGAATCCTCTGCACTAACCAGGGGCCTTCGTAGATCCAACCTGTGTAGATTTGCAGGAGGCTTGCCCCAGCTGCGATCTTGTCCCAAGCATCCTCAGGCGTAAAGATCCCACCGACGCCAATGATCGGCAGATGGCCCTGGGTTTGGTGGTGAATGAACCGGATCACCTCGGTGGATCGTTGTCGTAGCGGAGCTCCACTGATCCCACCTGCTTCTTCACTTAGAGGCCGCCCTGTAGCTGGCAGGATCTGGGTTTGCAGCCCTTGTTTCTGGGTGGTGGTGTTGGTGGCAATGATCCCGTCAATCTCATGCTCTTGGATCTCGGTCAGGATCGCATCAATCTCGTGCCACTCCAGATCCGGGGCAATTTTGATCAAAAGCGGTTTGGATCCTTGATTCTCAGCTTGGAGGGTGGCCAGGATCGATCGGAGGGGATCCACTGCCTGAAGGGATCGCAGTCCAGGGGTGTTGGGTGAGCTGATGTTGATCACAAAGTAATCTCCGTGATCTTTAAGTAACCGAAAACTAGCCAGGTAGTCAGCTGCAGCGGTTTCTAGCGAGGTGATCTTCGATTTGCCTAGATTGATGCCAATGGGGATGGAGTGAGCTTCGGTTTGCCAGCGGGTTTGGAGGCGGGTCGCCAGAGCGGCGGATCCGTGGTTGTTGAAGCCCATGCGGTTGAGCGCGGCGAGATCCTGGGGAAGACGAAAGAGGCGAGGACGAGGGTTTCCAGGTTGAGCTACAGCCGTCACCGTGCCCAATTCCACAAACCCAAAGCCTAAATGCGACCAGATCCCAGAGGCCACCCCATCTTTGTCAAACCCTGCTGCTAAACCGATCGGGTTCGGAAAGGTAAGCCCCCAAAGTGTTTGAGCCAAACGGGGATCATTCCAACTCAACCGTCGAGTCAGCTGGGCTTTGATCGGAGCCTGGATCTGAGTCTGGATTCTCAGACCTTGAGGGTGGGAAGGGGCAGGTTGATCGATCCAGCTTAACGTTTCGAGCAAACGGGATTTGAGCCACTCTGGATCAGTGGTTCGGAAGATGAGCGGACGGAGTAGGGTGTGATAGGGATCCACTATGAACACGTCTCCTGCGTTAAGGCTGCGATCACGCGCTGATGTTCGGCTTGCAATTGCTCAACTTGAGTTTCTGGATCGGGCAAGATCCCAGTCTTACTTTGGGATTCCAATTCAGCACAAAGTTGGGCTAACCGGGCTGCTCCCAAAGAGGCACTGCTGGATTTCAAGGCATGGGCAGCTCTGGCTAAGATCATGCGATCCTGCTGCTGAACCCCTGACTGGATCTGGGTCAGCAACATTTGGCTTTCGGTGCAATAGCTGTCGATCATTTCAGTGAGAACCCTGTCCGCGTCCGGTCCTGCAAGTCGGCGGAGTTCATCCAGCGTGGTGGGATCCAAGACATCTGAGCTATCTGGGCGGGGAGATCTAGACCGTGAACCATAGGGGAATCCTGACAACGACGCGGAGGTGGAGGATCGATCCGGTTGAGGGGGTTGAGTCTGACGGTGTTGGGGATCTCTGGATGCGGAGGATGAAGGAGGAATCAATCGAGGGGGTGACGCAGAAGGAGGGGTTGGGGAGGACGTAAACATTTGCTGGCAGCGTTGGAGGACTTGCTCTAGCTCTTGGATCTGAATGGGTTTACTGATGTAGTCGTCCATCCCTGCGGCTAAACACTCATCTCGTGCGCCTTGCATCGCATTTGCTGTCATCGCCACGATCTGTGGTTGACGAATGATCTCCTTCTGCTCTCGAATTTGACGAGTTGCGGTCAGGCCATCCATTTCCGGCATTTGCACATCCATCAAGATCAGATCGTAGGGTTGTCGCTGCAGCGCTTCTAAGACTTCCACCCCATTGCTAGCCACGTCCGCCCGATAGCCCAACCGTTGCAGGATCAGCAAGGCTACTTTTTGGTTAACATGATTGTCTTCAGCCAGTAGGATCTGGGGCTGGCGGGTCCACGTGCGAAGGGGCGGTTTCGGTTCAAGGGAATCAGGCGGGGTGGGATGGGTTGGCGTTCGCTGTAAGTCAGTCCCAAAAATGCGGTTGATCACGGTGTGTAGCTGGGTTTGCTTGATCGGTTTGGTCAAATGGGCAACCACATGGGCGGCTTCTAGATCCGGAGCTGAGAGGATATGGCCTGCTGAGGTCAGGATCACGATCGGCAGATTTTGTCCCTTGGGGTGGCTGGTAATGAAACTCGCCAAGGTCAACCCGTCCATCCCCGGCATACTCATATCCAGGATCGCTAGGTCATAAGGATCTCGATGACGAATTTGCACCAGAGCTTCTGCTCCTGAGGCCACCGCTTCCACCATCATGCCCCAGGATTCAGCCTGCAACTTCAAGATCCGGCGGTTTGTACTATTATCATCAACCACTAGGAGCCGCTTCCCTAACAATTTCGGGGGGCGCAGCCCAGGTTCACTGGCTTGGAGATGGGGTGCTGGAGGTGCTTGAATCGTGAAACGGAAGGTTGATCCTCGCCCCTCCTGGCTCTCGACGGTCATCCGTCCTCCCATCATTTCAGCGAGACGCTTGCTGATCGCCAAGCCTAGCCCTGTTCCTCCATACTGACGGGTTACGGAACTATCCACTTGACTGAACGGCTTAAATAGTCGGTTCAACCGCTCCTCCGGGATCCCAATTCCAGTATCTCGAACCGAAAACTGGATCTCATACAGGGGCTTAGGATCTTCTGGATCTTCTAGATCTTCTAAATCATCTAGATCTTCTGGATCTTCTAGATCAGAGAGTTCTTGATCCCATTGAGGTCCAGCTGGATCCCTTGAGACTGAAGATCCTAAGGCGGATCTCGATTCAGAAGATCCTGGTTCAGAAGATCCCGGTTCAGAAGTGATGGATGGGGAAGCAGAGGGGTCCAAGGGTACTGAAGGATGAATCGGTTGGGCTGTCACACTGATCACCACTTCACCTTGATGGGTAAACTTCACCGCATTCGCGATCAAATTCACCAGGATCTGACGGAGACGTGAGACATCTCCTACCAAGGTTCGAGGCGTATGAGGATCGATCCAACAGGCCAATTCGATCCCTTTTTCCGCTGCCTTAGCTGCGAGCAGATCGAGAGCCTCCTCCAGACACTGGGATAGATTAAACGGCTGTTCTTCCAACTCCAGGCGATTCGCTTCGATCTTGGAAAAATCAAGAATGTCATTGATCAGGGTTAGCAGAGAGTCTCCCCCATTCCGGATTGTTTCTACAAAGTCACGCTGATGTCCCGTTAAGGGTGTATCTAATAACAAGCCTGTCATCCCGATCACCGCATTGAGAGGTGTGCGAATCTCGTGACTCATGGTGGCGAGAAACTCACTTTTGGCTCGGTTTGCTGCTTCTGCCAGCTCCTTCGCTTGCCGCAGTTCTACTTCCGTTTGCTTTAGATCGGTAATATCTGTTGAAGATCCAATCACCCCTTTTACCTGTCCTTCGGGATCAATAAACGGTTTCACAATAGTTTGATAGGAACGCAATTCCCCGTGTTGATTCCAGATCTGTTGAGCCGATATCACTTGGGCTTGCAGAGTATCAATCACGTGCTGATCAATGGCTTGAAATGCTGCAACCTGTTCAAGATTGGGGTTAAGGTGTGGTTCTGCCTGACCCAGAATCTGCTCCACACTGGATCCATACATTGCTGCACCTGCTTGATTGATCGCCAGAAAACAGCCTTGCCGATCCTTGACAAAAATGGGATTTGGGACGGCATTGATCACTTGACTTAAGAAGACTTGCTGCTCTTGCAACTTAGCTTCAAACTGCTTACGCTCTGTCACGTCCTGATACTGCCATAAATGGCCTAAGTAAGTTTGATCCTCCTGATAGATTGGAACATAATCCCGCTCCAAAATCCGACCATCAGCACAGCGAACGATCTCCGAGTTAACTAATTGCTTCTGATCTAAAATACGTTCGATCCTTTGCACAAACCCTTCAGGATCTTCAAACAGATGCTTGCTCTGCTCAGCCGACTGACTGCAATCATACCCAACCAAGGCAGCCGGATCCGCTTCGATCTCAAAGAGCTGACAGAAGGCTTGATTCACCAGGACAATTTGACGGGATTCATCTTCTACCAAGATCCCAGCTTGTAAACTCTGGATCAACGTTCGTAATCGTAACGTAGTCGTCAGTAATTCAGTTTCAAAGTGCTTCCGATCGGTAATATCTCGAACCATGATCAAGACTTCATCAGGACCACAGACACTGATCCGGACTTCTTCGTAGTGTAGATCATTGTTAATCTCTAAGGCATGTTCGTAAACTTGCAACAGCCCCGTTTCTAAGGCCCGCTCAACATAATGTATTCGTTCTTGAGCCTGTTGAGAAGGCAATACATCAAATAAATTGGCAGTGGGCGTGGCTGCTTGACGTAGATTAAAAGGTTGGACCTGATCCGTGGTAATAAAATCGAGATAGGTTCCATCACGCCGCATCCGGATCATTAGATCAGGGATCGCTACCAAAAGTGCATGATTTTGAGCCTCACTCTGGCGTAGAGCTGCTTCTGCTCGTTTTTGCTCCGTGATATCTTGCCAACATCCAACAATCTCGACAGGTTCCCCTGCTGCATTTTGGATCAACTTATATTCATCTCGGATCCAACAGTAGGTATTATAAACCGTGAGGACTCGATATTCTTGAACATCATGCCATCGATCCGTCAACCGCTCCAAATTCCTCAAAACATCCGCCTGATCTTGAGGATGAATGTGACTTACCCAGAAGTCTGGATCGGCTTGGATCTGCTCAGCGGAGATCCCTAGTAAATGGCAGATATTGGGACTGACAAATAGATAGGAGTAGCTAGGATAGGGAGCACGAACGTAGAACGTGACTAAGCTAGAGGTTAAAAATGTTTCCAGCTTGGTCAAAATGGCAACCCGTTGGGGATCATAATCGAGGTGTTGCTCGTTATTCAGGTGGGGATCCCGTGATGGATCGTTCTGGAATCCCTTCTGGGATACCCTTTGTGGATCTGGGGGCCGATCCTGATGCTGATTGGACTTGGATGGATCGGTTTGCAAGGTTGAAGGCGTCAGTTGGAGTGGGAGAGAGCCTAACTCAGCTGGGATCGGTGGATTGAGATCGAGCAGAACGGGATGAAGTGGGGACGAGCGCAGTTGTTCTGGAGTTGTAACCCCCAATACCTGACCCGATGGATCGAGAACGGGGGCATAACGGATTTGGAGTTGTTCCATTAAGGTGAGAACGGCAGCAGGATCCTGCAGAGACTGGAGCGAGAGGGTCAGCGGCGGCTCAGTTGCGGCTTCCGCCATCTGGAGATCTGGGATGGATCGACCGGATCGGACTAAACTCAGGAGATCCCGTTCCGTAAACAGCCCCGTTACGATGGTGTCGGTGAGCACTAAGACGCATCCGGCCTTGGTTGCTTCCATTTGGGCCAGAGCTGTTGGTAATAAGTCAGTAGGGGTAACAATAGGGACTGGGGTGATCAACGGGATGGCACCATCGCACGGAATTCTCCTCAGCCATTATGTCAGTCTTTTCGGGTCAGAGATTGAGTTCTTAACCCGATCGCTGTGGTTTTGCGCCCTTCATGCCCGGATCTATTTCCCTAACTGCTAGATCTAGGTACAGTGGGAGCGGCATGACTGTTTGCCCTCTCCTCCTCGCGTGCTCATGAGAAGCTCTTCTCGCTTTTGGATCGTGCTCTTGCTGGCTAGCTGCACCTGGTTGGGGGTGACAGCCCGGTTGGTTTTGGCCGAATCTCAGGATCTTGTTCCTGATGATCAGCTCAGTCCTCCCCAAGCACCTAGTGGCTCCTCCTCTACTGAAGCGATCGCGGTCGATATGGAGTTGGAAACAACGGTGGTTGAAGAGAGCCCCGTGCTGCAACGCTGGTTAGATCAGCCTCCGAACGTCTTGGAGGAGATCACCCACACCCCCATCCTGCCTGCTCGGATCCAAGCGGTCTTTGAGGGAGATTCAACCTGGGAGCTAGGGGTTGCTGATCTGCAGTTGGCGGATCGCGTTACCTTAAGTGGCAGCTACCGCCAATCTTGGGATCACCCCGATGATCGAGATTACGGCTCCGAAGTCCGATATTATCTAGCCCCAATGGGATCAATTCTAAATCTGGCTCCTCAACTTGGGTATCGATCCTTTAACCAGGCGGATCGGCAACTCAGTGGTCCGTATCTCGGCGCTTTTGTGGTGTTGGGACTAGCTCCGGGTGCTGCCGATTTGACCGCGAGCTATAGTTTTCTCGATCCGGTCGAACCTGAAGAAGGCCAAGCCACCCTAGCAAGTATAACGGCCTCTTATGCCCTGAGTACCTCGATCCGGTTAGCCGCTCGCTACAGCTGGCGCAATTCTACCCTCCGCAAAGACTCTGATTTTGGCCTGATCCTAGAATGGATCCCCTAGACAAGTCTCGGACAGCCTTTGATCAATCAGATCCTTGAATTTCCTGGATCTCAAATCGCTTTTGTAGCCAGAACCCTTGGATCAGAAATCCAGCCTTATGATACAGATCCAGTGCTACCTGATTTTCCACTGAAACATGCAAACCCAACCCGATCAAACCTTCCTGATGTGCCCACTCTTCAACTCGACTGATCAACGCCTGACCTAATCCTTGTTGGCGATGGTTTGGATCAACCCGTAGCAGAAAAATATACCCCAAGCGTTGAGCGGTAACCGGATCTATCGAGATCCCTGCCCAAACACACGCCACAGGATCATCAGACTCTAAAGTCACAATCCACCAACAAGGTGTGCGGGGTGGATCGAATAGTTGCTCGATCATTTCCTGGAGGGGATCCATGCTCACCAGATCAAGCTCAGTTTCCTGAAGAGTAGCCTGCCACCATTGCCGCAATAGGCCCTGATCCCTACCCGCACCTCGACGCCACCCATACCCCGACGGGAGTGAAGTTTCACCATCCATTGATCAGCTCAGATCCTGTTTACCTATTCTCAACAGATTGGATCAGAGCAACAGGGGTAGGCTGATCCAGAGGATCGATCGGAGCAGGTTGAACCATCTCGTCGGGCAAAAACGAGCGCACGCTGACCACAAATAACGTGAACAGAAACACGATCAACAATAGAGCCGGGAAAACAAACTGACGCAGGATCGTACCCATAATTGAGATTCTGAGACAAGCTGCTTTCAGGATACTCTAGCCATCCTCACAACTCCAATCTGGATCAAAGCCTTGGTTGTTTCAAGTTGGAGGATCAACAGATTACCCCTGGGATTCAATCAAGATCCTGTCATCAACCCAACGTTTAACCCAAGATCTCTAGACACAGGGGTAAAGAAGCAACCCTATTGGTGAACAGCAACTCAATCGGGATCATCTGGAGGTCACTTTCATCGCTTCAGCCAACAGTTGAGCCACTTCTGGACGGGAGAACTGAGGGGGAGGAACTTCGCCCCGTCGTAACAATTCTCTCACTTTCGTTCCCGATAAATGGATCCGTTGCTCCGGAGTGCTCGGACTGGTTTTGGCCGTGGCCATCGTTTCTGTCACAGTACAGAAGAAAGCGTGTTCAAACTTGAGCGGCACGATCCCTAACTCACTCGGATTAAACTCATCAAAAATGTACTGAGCATCATAGGTGCCGTAGTAGTCGCCCACCCCTGCATGATCTCGACCCACAATGAAGTGAGTGCAACCGTAGTTTTTGCGCACGATCGCGTGGAAGATCGCCTCGCGTGGACCTGCATAGCGCATGGCTGAGGGATTGATCGCCAGGATCACGCGGTCTTTAGGATAGTACTTCTCGATCAACACTTCATAGCAGCGCATCCGCACATCTGCCGGAATGTCATCACTCTTGGTTGCGCCCACCAGAGGATGTAAGAACAGACCATCCACGATCTCCAAGGCACATTTTTGGATGTATTCGTGAGCCCGGTGGATCGGATTGCGGGTTTGGAAGCCAACCACAGTTTTCCAGCCCTTTTCGACAAACAAGGCACGTGAGGCGGCTGGATCAATTTGATAGGCCGGGAAGAGGGGGTGCGGATCCCGTTCTAGCAGAGTGACTGGGCCAGCCAGATAGATCGGACCTTGATCGTAGATCACTTTGACACCAGGGTGCTTTTCTTCCTTGGTGCGGTAGACGAGCTCAGCTTCTTTTTCTTTGTCGTAGCTGAAGGTTTCGGTTAGCTCCATGATCCCCACGATCCGGCCACTGGGCAGGGTCAGAGCCACCTGTTGACCTAACTCCAGGCGATTGGCGTCTGCTTGAACAACAGGTAAGGTAACGGGAAGAGACCAAGCGGTGCCATTGCTCAAATGCATGGTATGGACCACAGATTCGTAATCCGCTTGTCCCATAAAACCTGTCAACGGGCTAAATCCTCCGATCGCAATCATTTCTAGATCGGAAAATGAACGCTCACTCAAGGGTACCTGAGGCATTTGAGCTGCTTGGGCTTGAAGCGAGTCACGTTCAGCGGGATCGGCAATGCGGTTGATCAGAGTTCCACCATGTGCAGGAATGGTTGCTGTGCTGGCCTGATCAGAGGCTTCAGGCCGATCTGTGAGGATCTGGGCACCCATGCGCTAAGCTCCTACCTTAATAAACGTTCACCAAAAGCCTACCGTAAAGACTGAAAGAAAAATTACCAAAAATCTGGGCCTAAAGCCTCGCCCTTCTAGAGGGCCTTTTATCTCCTGGGGGGTTCGGGGGGCTATAAGACCCACGCCATAATCTTCGATT